>NZ_JBFUMH010000042.1:0-38811 GCF_054049475.1 Microvirga sp. P5_D2
AGGACCTTTGACCGACGGCAGCAGGTGGATCAGGCGGCGGTTGTCGAGAACAAGCGGCTGGGTCCGGTGCTGGCCTATATCGCGGAGCGGCAGAAGGAGCTCGACATGAGCCGCAGCCGCAAAGCACCGCGTCGGCGAGGGCAGGCCAAGAGCCTGTTCAAGGTGGGCTGAACTCTCAGCAGTCGCTCCTCAGAAGTGACATCTCTAACGAGCACAATCAGTGACTTGTCTAACGAGTTCTGACATCGCTCTATAATTCCAGATTGTCGCGTCTTGGCACGAAGCTGCCGTTTGCCCAACTTCCGCTTTGAGGTGGAGCCAGGCATCGCTGTTCGGGTACCAAGTGTTAGATTTTAACCACTAGTGCCTGCAACCCCAAAAAGGCCAACATCTGCTTCATTGCCATCCTCCCAACCCAAGCTTGAGTATGGCTAGGCTGGCATGGCGGCGCAACTATGCTCCGTTCAGTCGGGCCGTCATCGCTCAGGCCTCTCCGCCTGCGCCACGGATCTCGGCGTCCCCCAGCCACTTCTGGGCTTCTTCCAGGCTGCCGAACGTGTGCTCTGTCTCTGTGAAGGGCACGGGTCGTTTCTCTGGAGGCAAGTCCGTCAGAAGCTCCACTGTCCATGTAGGATTTTGGGGGTCGCCACTTCGGACAAGGCTGGCGATAATCACTCCATCAAGCAGCACGTCATAGCTGCCGGGTGCGAGCCGAGAGATTGTGTAGGGCATTCTATGCCTCGCCTCTCTTCTTGCGGGTACGAATTGCGGGTGGTGGATCGCGTCTGAGTTTCAGACCAGGAAGGTTGCCGTTCTCCGGCAAGAAGATCACACCTTCTCCTTCAAGGCTTTTCTGGAGACTATGCAGCGTCATAGCCTGAGCATTGAGGCGATGTGATGTATTCCTCGTAGGTCACGCCCATTGTCCTCAGGTGATGAACCGGATGCGGGAATCAATTCGCTCTTGGATTAAAGCTTGGCTGCTGCACGAAGGAGAAGGACGCTTTTGGGGGATCTAGGAAACATTCCGATGGGGCATTGAGGTACACGGCTGAAAGCCCAAACTGCGCCGCTCGCTTACCTATTGCTTACCCGCGTATTGAGGGATTGCGCTGCGCGCCGCATAAGTCATTGAAAATATTGGTGGAGCTGAGGGGAATCGAACCCCTGACCTCTGCAGTGCGATTGCAGCGCTCTCCCATCTGAGCTACAGCCCCGGTCGCTTTTTCAGACCAAGCGGGCCGATTTAGGCCCCCTCGCTCTGCTCTGTCAATCGCTCAGAACGGAGAGTGGAGGTGGGGTTTCGGGGTGGCGAGGCCAGTTTTCGGGCCGGGCGGGTTGTTCAGCTCCGCTTGGAAGGTTACATGAGCAACGCCCGATCCTGACAGGTTACCCATGCGCGCTCTGTTCGAAGTCATTCTGATCGCCCTGCAGCTCTATACGTACATCATCATTGCCGCGGCTATTTTAAGCTGGCTGGTGGCTTTCAACGTGGTCAATTCCCGCAGCGAGCTGGTCCGCTCGATCTGGAAGTTCCTGGATGCGGTGACCGAGCCGGTGCTGCGGCCGATCCGCAATCTCATGCCCAATCTCGGCGGCGTCGATATTTCCCCGGTGATCCTGATCCTGCTGATCATGTTGATCGACCGAGGCATCCGCTACTACATCCTGCCCTTCGTCTATTGAGCGGACTGCCGGCCCCCATGCCCTGGCGCATTCGCTCTGACGGGCTCGAGGTGCGCGTACGGGTGACGCCCCGGGGCGGGCGGGATGCTGTCGATGGGGTGGAGGCCCTGTCCGACGGTCAGCCTGTTCTGAAGGTTCGCGTAAGGGCGATTCCTGAGGATGGTGCGGCCAATGAAGGGGTGAGGCGTCTTCTCGCCAAGGCGTTGAAGCGACCGGCTTCCACGGTTCGCCTGGAGGCGGGCGCGACCGCCCGCGTGAAGACATTTCTGATCACCGGCGAGGCCGAAGCGCTCGCCAGAGACATCGCCGATCTGACAGGACAAGCACGACCATGACCGCCACGACCATCGACGGAAAAGTCTATGCCGAAGGCCTTCGGGCCCGCATCGCGAAGGCCGTTGGGGAATTGTCGGGCAAAGGCGTCACGCCGGGGCTCGCCGTGGTAATCGTCGGCGAGGATCCGGCAAGCCAGCTCTACGTGAAGAACAAGGCCCGCCAGACGGTCGAGGTCGGCATGCGCTCCTTCGAGCACGTGCTGCCAGCCTCGACCTCCGAGGCGGATCTTCTGGCGCTCGTGGCGCAGCTCAATGCGGACCCGGCGGTGGACGGGATCCTCGTGCAATTGCCGCTGCCCAAGCAGATCGACGCGCAGAAGGTGATCGAGGCCATCGATCCGGCGAAGGACGTGGACGGCTTCCACCCCATCAATGCGGGCAAGCTCATGACCGGCGTGCCGGGCCTCGTCTCCTGCACGCCTTTGGGTTGCCTGCTCCTCGTCCAATCCGTACGCCGCGATCTCGCGGGTTTGAATGCCGTGGTGGTGGGCCGCTCCAACATCGTCGGCAAGCCGATGGCGCAGCTCTTGATCGCGCAGAGCTGCACGGTGACGGTTGCGCATTCCAAGACAAAGGATCTTCGCCAAGTCTGCCGCGAGGCCGATATTCTGGTGGCCGCCGTCGGACGGCCTGAAATGGTGCGGGGTGATTGGGTGAAGCCCGGTGCCATCGTGATCGATGTCGGCATCAACCGCGTGCCGAACCCCAATGCCGGAGAGGGCAAGACCAAGGTTGTCGGCGACGTGGCCTATGCGGAGGCAGCTCAGGTCGCCTCCGCCATCACGCCCGTTCCTGGCGGGGTCGGCCCCATGACCATCGCCTGCCTGCTGCGCAACACATTGGAAGCCGCATGCCTGCGCCGCGGCCTCCCGATGCCGGCTGTCGATTTTGCCACCTGATCAGTTCGCCGCGAAGCAGTAGAACAGGCCCGCGCCGCCGGTACTCTTCAGGGCATCCTGGCTGCATCCGCCGCGTGACGAGTGCGAGGTGTTCCAGGATTTGGCCGGCGGTGTCTCATCAAGACCCATGCGGTCGTGATGGCCGAGCATCACGGTTCCGTCCGTGCCGCTCTTCGTCCAGTTGCCGCAGGTCATGTCCTGATTGCCTGCAAAGGCGGTGCCGTCTGCCTGTGATCCGGTGAGCATGTCATGCTGGTTCGGCTGGTCGCCGCGGCCCTTCACCGGCTCACCCTTCTCGGTAAGGGCTGTCTGCTTGTTGAGGTTATTGTTGGCGCTGTGCAGGTCCGCCACGTCCTTGGCGATCACGACACCCTTCGCGTTCTGCCACGGCCCTCGGCCGATGCGGTCCTTGGCGTTGACGGCGGTCGCGCCTTGGGTCGAGAGATAGGCGCGCCACATCTTGCCGCGAATGCCGGCGGCCTCGGCCAGCGTCTGGCAATGGCGGTCGGCCCCATCGAGCCCGCCGAGATCCGCACCCTTGCCAGAGCCTACACTGGTGACGAAAAAGGTTGTGTCGGCGCTCTGCGCCTGAGCGTTATTCACCGGAACGAACGCCAGGCATCCCATCGATGCCAAGAGCCACACGCTGCCTGCTATTCGCATTATTTCCTCCTTTGAAGGACTTCACGACCGTCCTTGTTCACACAGACGGTTCGAGGACAATAATCATTCCGCCCTCACGGCGTTTTGAAGGCAACGTTACAGGTGAACTCCCCATCGCGTGCTCGGTCACGCACCCTTGCGCAAATGCTCCACCAGCTGCCGCACCGAGGGGGGCAGGTCTTTCAGGGAACGGATGCAGAGGGTGAGGTCGCGGGCGGCCCATGCATCATCGAGAGCGACGATGCCGATGGCCGTGGTGCGGGCGGTGCGTTGGGCGGTCGTTTCCGGCACGATGCCGAGGCCGACGCCCGCTTCCACCATGCGGCAGACCGCATCGAAGCTGCGCAGCTGAACCCGGAGACGGATGGGTTTGCCGATGCGGGTGGCCTTGCCGGCGAGGAAACGCTGGAGGGCGCTTGCCCGGTCGAGGCCGACGAAATCGTGGTCCAGCACCTCGGCAAAGGGGATGCTGGCGCGGGAGGCGAGGGGGTGCCCGTTCGGCACCACGAGCACGAACCGGTCGCTGCGGAAGGGATAGGTCTCGAGCTGCCCCGTATCGACGGTGCCCGCCACGATGCCAAGATCGCCGACGCCTTCCGCAACGAGGCCTACGATCTCGTCGCTCAGGCGCTCCTCGAGATCGATGGAGACCTGTGGGTGCTTGGCGAGAAAGGCGCTGAGCGCCTCCGGCAGGAACTCGGTCAGCGCATTGGTGTTCGAGAGGATCCGGATCTGGCCTGCCAGGCCACCAGTGAAGGAGCCCAGATCCTCCCGCAGGCGCTCGGCCTGGGCGAGGAGGGTTCGTGCATGTGTAAGCAGAGTGCGCCCGGCGGGCGTCGGCACCACGCCCTGGCGGTTGCGCAGGAGGAGGGGCGCGCCTAGCGACTTCTCCATATTACGAATGCGGGTGCTGGCGGCGGCGAGCGCCAGATTGGCCCGCTCGGCTCCATGGGTGATGCTGCCCGCCTCGACCACATGGCGGAAGAGGCTCAAATCCGTCAGATCGAATAACATAAGCTTCCTTCGTCATTCGCGAAGGCAGATAAGAATAATTAAAAATTGCGCAATGAGAAGACCTGAAGCACACTTCGCGGATGACGAAGTATGCCGTTTGTCACGAAGTTGGGCAGAAGGCGCATTGCGGTGTTGCCGCGCTTCCGTTACGAACCATTCCAAACTACGGGCGACGTAACGTCGCCGATCAGGAGTGATTGCCATGGCTGAGGCGAAGCTGGCCCCGAGGCCCCTGTCCCCACATCTTCAAGTCTATCGCTGGAGCTGGACGATGGCGATGTCCATCGTCCATCGCGCCACGGGAACGGCTCTTTATTTCGGCATCGCGCTCTTCGCGATCTGGCTCGTGGCCCTGGCCTCCGGCCCTTCGGCTTTCGATACCGTCCAATGGTTCTTCGGCTCGCCGATCGGCTACCTGATCCTCTTCGGCTATACCTGGGTTCTCATGCACCACATGCTCGGCGGCGTGCGCCACCTCGTGTGGGATTTCGGCTACGGCATGGAACCGGTCCAGCGCATCAACATGGCCCGCTTCACCCTCGTCGGCTCCATCGTGCTGACTCTGGCGATCTGGGTGATCGCCTTTCTCGCGTTCTAAGGAGACGGACACATGGCCGACAACAGGGCTGATACCCGCGTTTCCATGCGCACCCCGCTCGCCCGCGTGAAGGGCCTCGGCGCAGCCGGGCACGGTGTCGAGCATTGGTGGCTCCACCGCGTCACGGCGGTGGCGAACGTCCCGCTCATCATCGCCTTCGTGATCATCGTCGCGTCGCTCGCTGCCTCGCCGTCCTATCAGGAGGCGATCGCCATCATCTCGCATCCGCTCGTCGCGATCATCCTGATCCTCGCGGTGATATCCGTGGCGAACCACATGCGGCTCGGCATGCAGATCGTGATCGACGACTACGTTCACGACAAGGGCCTCAAGATCGTCGCCACGATCGCGAACAATTTCTATGCGTCGATCATCGGAGTGGCCTGCCTCTACGCCATTCTCAAGGTCAGCCTCGGCCGCATTCTGGTTTAAGGAATTCTCTCATGGCTCAAGCAACGAACGGCAAGGCCTACACCATCATCGACCACACCTTCGACGTGGTGGTCGTGGGTGCCGGCGGCGCGGGCCTTCGCGCCACCGTCGGCTGTTCGCAGGCCGGTCTTCGCACCGCCTGCATCACCAAGGTGTTCCCCACGCGCTCGCACACGGTTGCGGCGCAGGGCGGCATTTCCGCCTCGCTCGGCAACATGGGCCCGGATGATTGGCGCTGGCACATGTACGACACCGTGAAGGGCTCGGACTGGCTCGGCGACCAGGATGCCATCGAGTATCTCGTGCGCAACGCGCCCGCCGCCGTCTATGAGCTGGAGCACTGGGGCGTTCCCTTTTCCCGCACGGCGGAAGGAAAGATTTATCAGCGCCCCTTCGGCGGTATGACCACCGAGTTCGGCAAGGGCACAGCGCAGCGCACCTGCGCCGCCGCCGACCGCACGGGCCACGCGATCCTGCACACGCTCTACGGTCAGGCCGTGCGCAACCAGACGAACTTCTTCATCGAGTATTTCGCCCTCGACCTGATGATGGATTCCGATGGCCGCTGCATCGGCGTCGTGGCTCTCAATCAATCGACCGGCGAGATCCATCGCTTCCGCGCCCACATGACGATCCTCGCCACGGGCGGCTACGGACGCGCGTATTTCTCCGCCACCTCCGCGCATACCTGCACGGGCGACGGCAACGCGATGGTGCTGCGCGCCGGCCTGCCGCTGCAGGACATGGAATTCGTGCAGTTCCACCCCACCGGCATCTACGGTTCGGGCTGCCTCATCACCGAGGGCGCGCGCGGCGAGGGCGGCTACCTCACCAACTCGGAAGGCGAGCGCTTCATGGAGCGTTACGCACCCTCCGCGAAGGACCTTGCCTCCCGTGACGTGGTCTCCCGCGCGATGACCATGGAGATCCGCGCCGGACGCGGCGTGGGCAAGAACAAGGACCACATCTACCTGCACCTCGATCACCTCGACCCGAAGATCCTGCACGAGCGCCTGCCCGGCATCTCGGAGAGCGCGAAGATTTTCGCGGGCGTCGACGTGACGAAGGAGCCGATCCCGGTTCTGCCGACCGTGCACTACAACATGGGCGGCATTCCCACGAACTATCACGGCGAAGTGCTGACCCTGAAGAACGGCAACCCCGACACGGTGGTGCCGGGCCTCATGGCGCTCGGCGAAGCGGCCTGCGTATCCGTGCATGGCGCGAACCGCCTCGGCTCCAACTCGCTCATCGACCTCGTGGTGTTCGGCCGCGCGGCCGGCCTGCGCTGCGCCGAAATCATGGAGCCGAACGCCCGTCACGCGGATCTGCCGAAGCGCGCCGACGATCTCGCGCTCTCGCGCCTCGACAAGTTCCGCTATGCCAACGGTTCGACCTCGACCGCCGAACTGCGCCTCCAGATGCAGAAGACCATGCAGAACAACTGCGCGGTGTTCCGCACCGGCGAGGTTCTGGACGAGGGCAAGAAGCTCATCCACGACGTGTGGAACGCTTCCGCCGACGTCAAAGTCACGGATCGTTCGCTCATTTGGAACACTGATCTTCTCGAGACGCTCGAGTTCGACAACCTCATCGGTCAGGCCGTTGTCACCATGGAAGGTGCTGCCAACCGTCAGGAATCGCGCGGCGCGCATGCCCGCGAGGACTTCTCCGAGCGCGACGACAAGAACTGGATGAAGCACACGCTGGCATGGCTCGACGACACCTCGCACAAGGTGACGCTCGATTACCGTCCGGTGCACACCTACACCATGTCCAACGACATCCAGTATATCGAGCCGAAGGCTCGCGTGTACTAACCAACACCCGTCTTGGCCGGACTTGTTCCGGCCATCCACGTCTTCCCACGCCGGCGCGAAGCAAAGGCGTGGATACCCGGCTGAAAGCGCCGGGCATGACGAAGTAGAGGCAAGGTAAGTCCTAATGGCCCAGTTCCAACTTCCCAAAAACTCCCGCTACACCGAAGGCAAGTCCTGGCCGAAGCCGGCGGGCGCCTCCAACGTTCAGGAATTCCGCATCTATCGCTGGAACCCGGATGACGGCGCGAACCCGCGCATCGACACGTATTATGTCGATCGCGACGATTGCGGCCCGATGGTTCTCGACGCGCTGTTGTGGATCAAGAACAACGTCGACTCGACGTTGGTCTTCCGCCGCTCCTGCCGCGAGGGCATCTGCGGTTCCTGCGCCATGAACATCATGGGCGGCAACACGCTGGCCTGTACGCTCGGCATCGACGATTGCGGATCGGGTTCGATCAAAATCTATCCGCTGCCGCACATGCCGGTGCTGAAGGATCTGGTGCCCGACCTCACGAGCTTCTTCGCCCAGCACGCCTCCATCGAGCCTTGGCTGAAGACGGAAACGGCGGAACCCGAGACCGAGTGGCGTCAGACGCCGGAAGAGCGCTCCAAGCTCGACGGCCTCTACGAGTGCATTCTCTGCGCCTGCTGCACCACGTCGTGCCCGAGCTATTGGTGGAACGGCGACCGCTTCCTGGGTCCTGCGGCTCTCCTCCAGGCCTATCGCTGGCTCATCGACAGCCGCGACGAGGCCACCGGCGAGCGCCTCGACAACCTGCATGATCCCTTCCGGCTCTATCGCTGCCACACGATCATGAACTGCGCCAACACCTGCCCGAAGGGCCTGAACCCGGCAAAGGCCATTGCCGAGGTGAAGAAGATGATGATCGCGCGGGCGGTCTAATCGGGACAAAAAGCCTAGCGCAGGCGATACGTTTTATTGTAACACTCCGGGCCCGATCCGCTGGATCGGGCCCGGWGTTTTTTCATGCCTGTATTTCTCGCCATCCTCGGGGCGCTCGCCGCCGCCGCCTTCTGGTACTACCGCATGCGCGACGTGGGGACCGCCGCCGGCGAGGTGATCGACGCAGCGCAGCGGGCGCGGGGCGCCTATCGCCGCAAGCAGTTCCGCAAGAAAGCCGAAAGCTCTCCCATCGAAGCGGTCAAGGATCCGGCCGCTGCGGCGGTCGCCATGCTGATTTAGCTCACGAGCGAGCGCGGCAGCCTCAGCACTGCCGCGATAGTGGCGATCAAGGCCGAGATGGAACACGTGATGGGCCTGGTGGCGGTCGATGAGATCTTCACCTTCTCGAACTGGGTCGCGGGCCACGCGACCGATCCGAAAATCCTGTCCCTGCGCTTCGCCAAACTCTGGACCGATAATCTCCAGCCTTCGGAACGGGCGGATATTTATGAAATGGCCAAACGGATCGTTGAGACCGATGGCGCGCCGAACGATGCTCAGCTGAGCGCGTTGAGAACCTTGCGTGATCGTCTCGGCTTGACACGCCCGTGATGTCTGCCATTTCAGTCTAGCCAAAACCAAATTCCCCCCGATACGAGAAGCACTTGCCGCAATGATCGCACTGACATCCCGTGGGTTCGCCCTCACCGCCACCCTTTGTGCCGTCCTGGCGCTCGGTGCATGCACGTCCAGCCGCTTGGGCGGATTCGGCGGCTCGCAGGGACGCGCTGCCGCGCCCGTGCCGACACCCGAGCCGATCGAGGCGATTCCCTCCGGCGGCGTCGAATCCGCTCCACTGGCACCCATTGAAGGCCAGCCGCTGCCGCCGATCGGCGCCGCGCCGGGGATGGCCCCGTCCGCGCCCGGCATGGACATGGCGGCAGCACCTCCGGTCGCGGCCCCCGCGCCGGCTGCTCCCGCCAGCCGCACCTCCATGATCGGCAACTGGTCGGTGCGTGATGCGTCCGGCGCCTCCTGCCGCGTCTCGCTGTCGAGCTCGCCGGCTCTCGATCTTTACCGGGCTACGGCATCCGGCTGCTCGAACCAGGACCTGTCCCGCGTCAATGCCTGGGATTACCGCGACGGCGAGGTCTATCTCTACCAGACAGGCGGCGCGGTGGCCGCGCGCCTGCGCGGTTCGTCCTCCGCACTCTCGGGCGTGCTCGCCAAGTCCGGCGCGCCGCTGTCTCTCTCTCGGTAAGCGTCATCCCAAAATCGTTGGGGCGGATTGCGCGAAACACATGCCGCAATCCGCCTCAGCGTTTGCGCTTCCCGGACTGGAACGGTATCGATTGATCCGTGACCGATACCCATCTTCCATCGCCGCATTCCATCACAGCCCGCTACGATGCTCTGGTTTCAGCCGGAGCCATCGAGCGCGATCCCGCGCAGGTGAAGCTACTACGGCGGCTGGAAACACTCGCCGAGGCTCTCGGCCAGGTGCGCCTTGCGCGCAAGCCCAGCGCGCTCGGTTGGCTTTTCGGCAAGAAGACGCAGGCCGCTCCACTGAGAGGGCTCTATGTCTGGGGTTCGGTGGGGCGCGGCAAGACCATGCTCATGGACCTGTTCTTCGAGGCGCTGCCGGTCAGGCGCAAGCGCCGGGTCCATTTCCATGCCTTCATGGCTGACGTGCATGAGCGCATCCACGCCTTCCGCCAGAAGCTGAAGACCGGTGAGGCGAAGGGCGACGATCCCATCGCGCCGGTCGCCGAAGCGCTCGCCGAAGAGGCCTGGGTGCTCTGCTTCGACGAGTTCACCGTCACCGACATCGCCGATGCGATGATCCTCGGGCGGCTGTTCACGGCGCTCTTCGCCCATGGCGTCGTAGTCATCGCCACCTCCAACGTGGAGCCGAGCCGGCTCTATGAGGGTGGCCTCAATCGCTCGCTCTTCCTGCCCTTCATCGATCTGCTGCAGGATCGCATGGAGATCGTGAAGCTGGAATCGCGCACCGATTTCCGCCTCGAAAAGCTCGCGGGCAGCCCTGTCTTCTATGCTCCCGCCAATGAGCATTCCCGCACGGCTCTCACCCGCGCCTTCAAGAGCCTCACGGGGCGAGAGAGCGGCAAGCCGCTTACGCTCACCGTGAAGGGCCATCCCGTCGAGGTGCCGCAGGCGGCGGGCGGTGTAGCGCGCTTCTCCTTCGAGGATCTCTGCTCGAAGCCCCTGGGCGCCAGCGACTTTCTGACTGTGGCCGAGGAGTTCCACACGGTCGTTCTCGAAAATATCCCGGTCATGAGCTTCGAGCGCCGCAACGAAGCCAAGCGCTTCATCATGCTCATCGACGCGCTCTATGATGCCCATGTGAAGCTGCTGGCCTCCGCGGATGCCGAGGCGACGGAACTGTATCAGGCGGATTCGGGCCGCGAGGCCTTCGAGTTCGACCGCACGGTCTCGCGCCTCATCGAGATGCGCTCCGAGGAATACCTGTCCCTTCCCCATGGCCGGGCGGATTCGGAAGCCTCCGGCAGCGCTGAGGGGCTAGCCGAGACATGAAGCGCCCCCGCAGCGGTCTTTCCCGTCTTGTGGAGGCCGATGCCCCGGCGGATGCGCGGCTGCTGACCATCGCCGCCGACCAGCTCAAGCGCTTCGGCCCCAAGAACGTGACGGTGGTGAGCATCGCCGATGCGGCGGGCATGACCCATGCTAATGTCTACCGCTATTTCGCCTCGAAGGCCGCGCTCATCGATGCGGTGGCCGGCCAATGGCTCCGGCGGCTCGAGGCCACCATCGCCGATATCGCGGATGCGCCCGATCCGGCCGACGACAAGCTGGAGCGCCTCATCCAGGCCTGGGCTCATACCCACCGGGAACTCCTGCGGGAAGACCGCCACCTTTTCGATGTCCTCTGCTCCGCCACCGAGACATCAAGAGCCCTGGTCCGTAAGCACCGCTCCCGCATGCGGGCGCTGATCGAGCGGGTCTTGGACGAGGGGATAGCGACCGGAAAGTTCGACCCCCGGGATCGGGAAAGGGCGCTCGCCTTCATCAGCGATGCGGTCTACCGCTTCATCAATCCCCTGAACGTCAGGCTCGACGCCGAGGTCCCGCAGGACCTCCTGGACCAGCGCCTCGCCGCCATGATCCGGGTCATTCTCCGCTCCCTGGATATCGGAACGGTCTAGGCTAAGTTACAAATATTAAAATTTGTAACATGAAATTCTGTGCCGCGACAGTGTTGCTAAATAGCTGAAGATGCTGCGAAAAAGCCAATAGACAAGCTAGGCTGCTGTGCCCGTTAACCCCAAAGCCTTACCGGTTAACCTTTTGCTGGCTTGAAGAGGACCCATTTCTGAGTCAAACAGCGCCACACTTCACAAGGCCCCAGCTTCCACAACATCCAAGGACAAACCATGGCCCGGAAAAAGATCGCGCTCATCGGTGCAGGCCAGATCGGCGGTACGCTCGCCCATCTCGTCGGCTTGAAGGAACTCGGCGACGTCATTCTCTTCGACATTGCGGAAGGCATCCCCCAGGGCAAAGGTCTCGATATCGCGGAATCCGCTCCGGTCGACGGTTTCGACGCCAAGTACAAGGGCGCGAACGACTACGCTGACATCGCGGGCGCCGATGTGATCATCGTGACCGCCGGCGTGCCGCGCAAGCCCGGCATGAGCCGCGACGACCTGATCGGCATCAACCTGAAGGTCATGGAAGCTGTCGGCAACGGCATCAAGCAATATGCCCCGAATGCCTTCGTCATCTGCATCACCAACCCGCTCGACGCCATGGTGTGGGCGCTCCAGAAGTTCTCCGGCCTGGCTCCTGAGAAGATCGTCGGCATGGCCGGCGTGCTGGACTCCGCCCGCTTCCGCCACTTCCTCGCCGAGGAATTCAACGTATCGGTCGAGGATGTGACCGCCTTCGTGCTCGGCGGCCACGGCGACGACATGGTGCCGCTCGTGCGCTACTCCACGGTTGCCGGCGTTCCGCTGCCCGACCTCGTGAAGATGGGCTGGACCTCTCAGGCAAAGCTCGACGCCATGGTCGAGCGCACCCGTAAGGGTGGCGGCGAGATCGTCAACCTGCTCAAGACCGGCTCCGCCTTCTACGCGCCGGCCGCTTCCGCCATCGCGATGGCCGAGAGCTACCTCAAGGACAAGAAGCGCGTTCTGCCCTGCGCGGCTTACCTGAACGGTCAGTACGGCGTGAAGGACATGTTCGTCGGCGTTCCGATCGTGATCGGTGAGAACGGCGTCGAGCGTATCCTCGAGGTCGAGTTCTCCGGCGAGGAGAAGGCCATGTTCGAGAAGTCCGTCGCTTCCGTGCAGGGCCTCATTGACGCCTGCAAGCAGGTCAACCCAGCGCTGGCTTAAATGAACACGCTCCTTCGCTTCGCTTCGTTCGGGATCGCCGCCGCTCTCGCGGGAGGCCTGCTTTTTGCAGGCCCCGCGCTGACGGCTCCTGTGCGCAAGATGATTGCGATGGAGTACGTGTCGATTGAGCCTCGTGCTCTTGCCGACCAGGTTGCGGATGTAGCCCGCAGATGCTGGATCGCAAAAGATCCGGCTTTCGCAGGTTTCAAGTTCGATGGCATCGAACAGGGCGCGGAGGCAACAACCTTTCGCGTCAAGTTCGCCGACAAGCCGAAAGCCAAGGATGCAGCGCCGCGCTATTTTCGCGTTCTCATCGGCAAGGCTGGCTCCGGTCTCGCTGTGATCGCCGAGCAGGAAAGCATCGATCTTCGTCCGTCGATCGAAGACCATATCAATGTGCTGATGAAAGGTCGCGCCGTTTCGTGTTGACGCGCGATCTACAGAGGAAGAGCTCATGAATATCCATGAATATCAAGGCAAAGCCGTTCTGAAGGAGTTCGGTCTTCCGGTCTCCAATGGCGTCGCCATCTTCTCCGCCGACGAGGCGGAAGCAGCCGCCAAGCAGCTCGGCGGTCCGCTCTGGGTCGTGAAATCCCAGATCCATGCGGGCGGTCGCGGCAAAGGCAAGTTCAAGGAAGCTGCCGCCGGCGAAAAGGGCGGCGTGCGCCTCGCCAAGTCCGTGGAAGAGGTGAAGGAATTCGCTAAGCAGATGCTCGGCAACACCCTCGTCACCATCCAGACGGGCGACGCCGGCAAGCAGGTCAACCGTCTCTATATCGAAGACGGCTCCGACATCGAGCGTGAGCTTTATCTCTCCATGCTCGTCGACCGCGCCACCGGCCGGGTTGCCTTCGTCGTCTCGACGGAAGGCGGCATGGATATCGAGCAGGTCGCTCACGACACTCCTGAGAAGATCCTCACCTTCTCCGTCGATCCGGCCACCGGCGTCATGCCCCATCACGGCCGCACGGTCGCCAAGGCGCTGGGTCTCACCGGCCCGCTCGCCAAGGAAGCCGAGGATCTGGTCACGAAGCTCTACAAGGCCTTCACCGCGAAGGACATGGAGATGCTCGAGATCAACCCGCTGATCGTCACCAAGGACAACCATCTGAAGTGCCTCGACGCGAAGATCTCCTTCGACGGCAATGCACTTTATCGTCACCCTGACGTGGTTGCGCTGCGCGACATCACGGAAGAGGACGCGAAGGAAATCGAGGCCTCCAAGTACGACCTCGCCTATATCGCGCTCGACGGCACCATCGGCTGCATGGTCAACGGCGCAGGCCTCGCGATGGCGACCCTCGACATCATCAAGCTCTACGGCGAAGAGCCGGCGAACTTCCTCGATGTGGGCGGCGGCGCATCCGAAGAGAAGGTGACGGCGGCATTCAAGATCATCACCGCCGATCCGCAGGTGAAGGGCATCCTCGTCAACATCTTCGGCGGCATCATGAAGTGCGATGTCATTGCGCGCGGCGTTATCGCCGCGGTGAAGGCGGTCGGCCTCCAGGTTCCGCTGGTCGTGCGCCTCGAGGGCACGAACGTGGAAGAAGGCAAGAAGATCATCCGCGAGTCCGGCCTCAACGTGATCCCTGCCGACGACCTCGACGACGCCGCCCAGAAGATCGTGAACGCCGTACGCGGCGGAAAGTAAGGTTCGAGCTGATGTCCATTCTGATCGACAAGAACACCAAGGTCATCTGCCAGGGCTTTACCGGCAAGAACGGGACCTTCCACTCCGAGCAGGCCATCGCCTACGGCACCAAGATGGTCGGCGGCACCTCGCCCGGCAAAGGCGGCTCCACGCACCTGAACCTGCCCGTGTTCGACACGGTCATGGAAGCGCGCGAGAAGACCGGCGCCGACGCCTCGGTCGTCTACGTTCCGCCCCCGGGCGCCGCTGACGCGATCTGTGAGGCTATTCAGGCCGAGATCCCGCTCATCGTCTGCATCACGGAAGGCATTCCGGTACAGGACATGGTGCGCGTGAAGCGCTCGCTCGTGGGCTCCAAGTCGCGCCTCATCGGCCCGAACTGCCCCGGCATCGTGACCGCGGGTGAATCGAAGATCGGCATCATGCCGGCCAACATCTTCCGTCCCGGTTCGGTCGGCATCGTGTCGCGCTCCGGCACGCTCACCTATGAAGCCGTGTTCCAGACCACCAACGAAGGCCTCGGCCAGACCACCGCTGTCGGCATCGGCGGCGACCCGGTGAAGGGCACCGAGTTCATAGACATGCTCGACATGTTCCTCTCCGATCCCAAGACCGAGTCGATCATCATGATCGGCGAGATCGGCGGCTCGGCCGAGGAAGAGGCGGCCGAGTTCATCGCCCGCGAAGCCAAGAAGGGCCGCAAGAAGCCGATGGTCGGCTTCATCGCCGGCCGCACGGCTCCTCCCGGACGCCGTATGGGCCATGCCGGTGCGATCATCTCCGGCGGCAAGGGCGGCGCGGAAGACAAGATCGCCGCGATGGAAGCCGCGGGCATCCGCGTCTCGCCGTCCCCGGCACGACTGGGCAAGACCCTGGTCGAGGTTCTCAAGGGTAAGTAACCAGAATAGGCCGCCCCGGTGTCGGGGCGGCCAATCACCTTTTTGATGTGTAGGTTGCCATGGCACGCCAAGACGCCAACGAAAACTTCCTGAACACCGCTTTCCTCTATGGGGCGAACGCGTCCTATATCGAGGAGCTCCAGGCCCGCTACGAGAAGGATCCGTCCTCGGTCGATGCCGAGTGGCAGGCGTTCTTCGGCGCGCTGAAAGATGACAAGCAGGCTGTCGAGAAGGCGGCCAACGGCCCCTCCTGGGAAAAGCCGAACTGGCCGATTCCTGCCAACGGCGATCTGATTTCCGCGCTCGACGGCAACTGGGCGCAGGTCGAGAAGGCCGTTGGCGACAAGATCAAGGCGAAGGCCGACGCCAAGGGCCCGCAGATCAGCCAGGCCGAAGTGCTCCAGGCGACCCGCGATTCCGTGCGCGCCATCATGCTGATCCGCGCCTATCGCGTGCGCGGCCACCTGCATGCGAAGCTCGACCCGCTCAACATCAATCCTCCCCCGAGCGACGAGGAACTGCATCCGTCCCATTACGGCTTCACGGAAGCCGACTGGGACCGCAAGATCTTCCTCGACAACGTGCTCGGCCTCGAATTCGGCACGATCCGCGAGATCGTCGCCATCCTCGAGCGCACCTATTGCCAAACGCTCGGCGTCGAGTTCATGCACATCTCCGATCCGGTCGAGAAGGCCTGGATTCAGGAGCGCATCGAAGGTCCCGATAAGGAGATCACCTTCACGAAGGAAGGCAAGCGCGCCATCCTCAACAAGCTCATCGAGGCCGAAGGCTTCGAGAAGTTTCTCGATGTCCGCTACACCGGCACCAAGCGCTTCGGCCTGGATGGCGGCGAGTCGCTCATTCCGGCTCTCGAACAGATCATCAAGCGCGGTGGAAACCTGGGCACGAAGGAAATCGTATTCGGCATGGCCCATCGTGGCCGCCTGAACGTACTGACCCAGGTGATGGGCAAGCCGCACCGTGCGCTGTTCCACGAGTTCAAGGGCGGCTCCTTTGCCCCCGACGACGTAGAAGGCTCGGGCGACGTAAAGTACCACCTCGGCGCTTCCTCGGACCGCACCTTCGACGGCAACAACGTCCACCTGTCGCTCACCGCCAACCCCTCGCACCTCGAGATCGTCGATCCCGTGGTGCTCGGCAAGGTGCGCGCCAAGCAGGACCAGCACGGCTGCACGCCGGATAACCGCAGCGCCGTGATGCCGCTGCTTATCCATGGCGACGCAGCCTTCGCGGGTCAGGGCGTGGTGGCGGAGTGCCTTGGTCTTTCGGGACTGCGCGGCCACCGCACCGGCGGCTCGATCCACTTCATCATCAACAACCAGATCGGCTTCACAACCGATCCGCGCTTCTCGCGCTCCTCGCCCTATCCGTCGGATGTGGCGAAGATGGTCGAGGCGCCGATCTTCCACGTGAACGGCGACGATCCGGAAGCCGTGGTGTTCGCCGCGAAGGTGGCCACCGAATACCGTCAGCGCTTCCAGAAGCCTGTCGTCATCGACATGTTCTGCTACCGCCGCTTCGGTCACAACGAGGGCGACGAGCCGTCGTTCACGCAGCCGCTCATGTACCGCAAGATCCGGCAGCATCCGGGCATCATCGAGCTCTATTCCAAGAAGCTCATCGCCGAGGGCGTCATCACCGAGGCCGAGCTCGACGAGATGAAGGCGACCTGGCGCTCGAAGCTCGACGCCGAGTTCGACATCGCCTCCAACTACAAGCCCAACAAGGCAGACTGGCTCGATGGCCGCTGGTCGGGCCTCAAGGCCGTGCGCGAGGATCAGGACGATCCGCGCCGTGGCCAGACGGGCATGCCCATGGAGACCCTGCAGCAGATCGGCAAGGCGCTCACCAGCGTGCCGGAGGGCTTCCACGTCCACAAGACGATCCAGCGCTTCCTCGACAACCGCAAGAAGATGCTGGAAACCGGCCAGGGCCTGGATTGGGCCATGGGCGAGGCGCTTGCCTTCGGCTCGCTCCTGGTCGAAGGTCATCGCGTGCGCCTCTCCGGTCAGGATTGCGAGCGCGGCACCTTCTCGCAGCGCCACTCGGTTCTCACGGACCAGGAGAACGAGGAGCGTTACACCAACCTCAACCACATCCGTGACGATCAGGCCCGCTACGAGGTCATCAACTCAATGCTCTCGGAGGAGGCGGTGCTCGGTTTTGAGTACGGCTACACCCTGTCCGAGCCGAATGCGCTCACCCTGTGGGAAGCCCAGTTCGGCGACTTCGCCAACGGCGCTCAGGTGATCTTCGACCAGTTCGTCTCTAGCGGGGAGCGCAAGTGGTTGCGCATGTCGGGCCTCGTCTGCCTGCTGCCGCACGGCTACGAGGGCCAGGGTCCGGAGCACTCCTCCGCTCGTCTTGAGCGCTTCCTGCAGATGTGCGCCGAGGACAACATGCAGGTCGCCTATTGCTCGACGCCGGCGAACTACTTCCACATCCTGCGCCGTCAGTTGAAGCGCGATTTCCGCAAGCCGCTCATTCTGATGACGCCGAAGTCCCTGCTGCGCCACAAGCGCTGCACCTCGTCGCTTGCCGACTTCGCGGAGGGAACCTCGTTCCACCGCGTGCTGCGGGATGACGCGCAACGCGGCATGGACGGCATCAAGCTGGTGAAGGACGACAAGATCCGGCGCGTGGTGATCTGCACGGGCAAGGTCTATTACGACCTGCTCGAAGAGCGCGAGAAGCGGGGCATCGACGATGTGTACCTGCTGCGCGTGGAGCAGCTCTATCCGTTCCCGGCGAAATCCGTCGCCAATGAGCTTGCCCGCTTCAAGAAGGCCGATGTGGTGTGGTGCCAGGAAGAGCCCAAGAACATGGGCTCCTGGATGTTCGTCGAGCCCTATCTCGAATGGGTGCTCAAGACGGCAGGCTCGAAGGTGGACCGTCCGCGCTATGTGGGCCGCCCCGCCTCCGCGGCGACCGCGACGGGTCTCATGTCCAAGCACATGAACCAGCTGCAAGCTTTCCTCGACGAGGCTTTCGCGGCATAAATTCCGCGGACGCTCTCATCCATTCCGAGGGGCTCGGCCGAGCCCCGCAAAGACCAAAAGACGACCATGGCAACCGAAATCCGCGTACCCACTCTCGGCGAATCCGTTTCAGAGGCCACCATCGGCCGCTGGTTCAAGAAGCCCGGCGATCCCGTGAAGGCCGATGAGCCCGTGCTCGAGCTCGAAACCGACAAGGTGACACTCGAAGTCAACGCGCCCGCAAGCGGCACCTTGGGCGACATCGTCGCCAAGGACGGCGAGACGGTCGCGCCCGGCGCTGTGCTCGGCTCCATCGTGGAAGGCGGCGCTGCCGCTGCTCCTGCTTCGGCTCCCAAGGCAGAGGCTCCGAAGGCTGCACCGACTCCCGCCGCAGCGCCCGCACCGGTCGCTGCCGCGCCCGGCGCTGCCAAGGATCACGGCCCCGCCGTTGCCCGTATCGCTGCCGAGAGCGGCGTGAGCCCCGCCAATGTGGGCGGCACGGGCAAGGATGGCCGCGTGACCAAGGGCGACATGCTCGCAGCGATTGCCACGGGCGGTGCTTCGGCGCCCGCAACGGCGGCTCCCGTGTCCGTGCGCGCACCATCGGCTCCGGTCGATGCCGAGCGCGAAGAGCGCGTGAAGATGACGAAGCTTCGTCAGACCATCGCCCGCCGCCTCAAGGATGCGCAGAACTCCGCTGCCATGCTCACCACGTTCAACGACGTGGACATGAGCGCGGTGATGAACCTGCGCAACCAGTACAAGGACGTGTTCGAGAAGAAGCACAGCACCAAGCTCGGCTTCATGGGCTTCTTCACCAAGGCCGTGATCCAGGCTCTCAAGGACGTTCCGGCCGTGAACGCCGAGATCGACGGCCAGGACCTCGTCTACAAGAACTACTACCACATCGGCATCGCGGTCGGAACCGAGAAGGGCCTTGTGGTTCCCGTGGTGCGCGACGCCGACCAGCTCTCGGTCGCGGGCATCGAGAAGACCATCGCGGATTTCGGCAAGCGTGCCCGTGACGGCAAGCTCTCCATCGATGAGATGCAGGGCGGCACCTTCACCATCACCAATGGCGGCATCTACGGCTCGCTCATGTCGACGCCGATCCTCAACGCGCCGCAATCCGGTATTCTCGGAATGCACCGTATCGAGGAGCGTCCGGTGGTCCGCAACGGCCAGGTCGTCGTGCGCCCGATGATGTATCTCGCGCTATCCTACGACCACCGCATCGTCGACGGTAAGGAAGCCGTGACCTTCCTCGTGCGCGTCAAGGATGCGCTTGAGGATCCGGCGCGTCTGGTTCTGGATCTGTAAGAAAAATTCAACGTCATGGCCGGGCCTGTCCCGGCCATCCACGACTTCCAACCTTCAGATAAGACGTGGATGCCCGGATCAAGTCCGGGCATGACGTTAAGTGGAGACAAGATATGTCCTACGATCTCATCGTCATCGGCACCGGCCCCGGCGGCTATGTGGCTGCCATCCGCGCCGCGCAGCTCGGCCTCAAGACCGCTGTTGTCGAGAAGCGCAAGACCCATGGCGGCACCTGCCTCAACGTGGGCTGCATTCCGTCGAAGGCCCTGCTGCACGCCTCGCACATGTTCGAGGATGCGCGCGATCACTTCGCCGGTCTCGGCATCGGCGTTTCCGCGCCCAAGCTCGATCTGAAAACCATGCAGTCCTTCAAGCAGGAGGGCGTCGACGGCAACACCAAGGGCGTCGAGTTCCTGCTGAAGAAGAACAAGATCGATGCCTTCATCGGCACGGGCCGCATCGCCGCCGTAGGCCAGGTCGAAGTGACCGCCGAGGACGGCACGAACCAGGTGCTCGAGACCAAGAACATCCTCATCGCCACGGGCTCGGACGTCACGCGTCTTCCCGGCATCGAGATCGACGAGAAGGTGGTGGTGTCCTCCACCGGCGCGCTCGAACTCGACGCTGTGCCGAAGCGCCTCGTGGTGATCGGCGCGGGCGTGATCGGTCTGGAGCTCGGCTCCGTGTGGCGCCGCCTCGGCTCCGAAGTGACGGTGATCGAATATCTCGACCGCATCCTGCCCGGCATGGACGGCGATGTCGCCAAGAACTTCCAGCGCATCCTCGGCAAGCAGGGCTTCCAGTTCAAGCTCGGCGCCAAGGTCACCGGCGTGAAGAACACCGGCAAAGGCGCGACGCTCACCTTCGAGCCGGCCGCCGGCGGCACGCCTGAGACTCTCGATGCAGATGTGGTGCTCGTGGCCATCGGACGCGTGCCCTATACGCAGGGCCTCGGCCTCGACCGTGTGGGCGTGCAGCTCGATAATCGCGGCCGCATTCTCACCGATGCGCATTTCTCCACCAACATCACCGGCATCTATGCCATCGGCGACGTGATCGCAGGCCCCATGCTCGCGCACAAGGCCGAGGACGAGGGTGTGGCGGTTGCCGAGTTCCTCGCCGGCAAGGCGGGCCACGTGAATTACGACGTGATCCCGAGCGTGGTCTACACATTCCCCGAGGTCGCCTCCGTCGGCAAGACGGAAGAGGAGCTGAAGGCTGCAGGCATCGCCTACAATGTCGGCAAGTTCCCCTTCACGGCCAACGGCCGCGCCAAGGTGAACCGCACCACGGACGGATTCGTGAAGATCCTTGCGGATGCCGCCACCGACAAGGTGCTCGGCGTTCACATCATCGGCCCAGAAGCCGGCAACCTCATCCATGAGGCGGCGATCACCATGGAGTTCGGCGGCTCGTCGGAAGACATGGCCCGCACCTGCCACGCGCATCCAACCCTTGCGGAAGCTGTGAAGGAAGCCGCGATGGCGGTGGAGAAGCGCGCCATCCATATGTAATATGGATTCATGGCAAAACTTCACTTCATCCATTCGGTAATGAATGCAGGCAAGACGACCCATCTCCTGCAGGTTCGTTACAACTACGTCGAGAACGGCGGAAATGTCCTGCTGTTCACGAGCTTGATCGACGACCGTTTCGGGGTCGGCAAGGTGAAGTCCCGCATCGGCCTCGAGGCCGATGCGATCCCGCTGAAAAAGGACGAGGACATCGGCGCCTTCGTTGCGGCGGAGCATGCCAGGAAGAAAGTAACGGTCGTTCTGATCGACGAGGTTCAGTTCATGACGGCCGATCAGGTCCGTCAGCTGGCCTGGATCGTCGACGAGCTGAAAATTCCCGTCATGGCCTACGGGCTGAAGAACAACGTGTATGGCACGCTGTTCAGTGACGCCATCGCGACGATCATGGCGCTGGCCGAGGATTTTCAGGAGATCAAGCAGCTCTGCCATTGCGGCCGCAAGGCCACGATGATCCTGAAGTTCGATCCCAATGGCGAAGCGGTACGCTCAGGCCCGGTCGTCGAGGTGGGCGGCGAAAATCGCTACGTGTCCGTCTGCCGCCCGCACTGGACCAAGGGCGATATCGGCCCCGCCGCACGGCAGATCCTCGCCGAGGCCGTGATCGCCGCGGAATAAAACTCAGTCATCCCGGATCGGCTGCACCGTCCGGGATGATGCGTTGGCCTTACTTCACCCGCGCCCTCGGATGCGCCGCGTTGAATGCATCCATCAACCGTGCCGCATCGACCTTCGTGTAGAGCTGCGTCGTCGAGAGCGACGCATGGCCCAACAGTTCCTGAATCCCGCGCAGGTCTCCGCCCTTGGCGAGCAGGTGTGTGGCGAAGGAATGGCGCAGGGCATGGGGCGTAGCGCTGTCCGACAGGCCGAGCGCGCCGCGCAATTCCTCTACCGCAAGCTGGATGATGCGCGGCGACAAGGGGCCACCCCGCGCGCCGACGAAAAGCGGTCCCTCGGGCGGGATCGCATAGGGGCACAGGTGCAGATATTCCTCCACCGCCCGCTGGATGGCTGGGATCACGGGAACGCTGCGCATCTTGCCGCCTTTGCCGGTTACCGTGATCGAATCGGTTCCGTTGATCGGTGCATCGCGCCGCTGAATGCCGAGCGCTTCGGAAATACGCAGGCCTGCGCCGTAGAGCAGCGAGAGCACGGCGGCATCCCGCGCCAGGATCCACGGCTTGCGATCCTCGGATGCCCGCGTCTCCTTGTCGGTCACCGCGACAGCGGACGAGGCGGAGAGGGGACGCGGCAGGTTCTTTTCCACTTTCGGGGTGCGAATTGCGGCAAAGGCGGAAGCCGTTCCATGGCCCTCGCGTTCGAGATGGCGGGCATAGGAACGAAGCGCCGCGAGCTGTCGCATCAGCGAGCGGCTCCCGACCGAGTTCATGCGGCGCGCGGCGAGAAAAGAGCGGATATCGAGGGGCTTTAAGCCCAGCACGCCCTTGATGCTCGGCTTCTCACCGAGATGCTCGGTGAGGAAAGCGAGGAACTGCCTGATGTCGCGGGCATAGGCTTCCACCGTTTTCGGCGAAAGCCGGCGCTCCTTGGCGAGCGAGCCAAGCCACGCCATCACCTCCTGGCGGGTATCCTCCGCGCCGGGCAGGGCGAGATCGAGGGCTGATGGTTCGTTCTTGCTGTCTGACATAGGGTGAATATCCGCTCGCGACCTTGCCAAAAGATGAAGTCTATCGGGTATGCGCTATAAACAGGATAACATTGGCACCATAGGACAGTAGGGGGAAACGACGTGAACGCCGATACCAAGATCGCGAGCAATGCGGGCTATGCCGAGGCAGCCGATTCCCTGGTCGCTTCGTATGAAAGCATTTCCTTCGAGGATATCTATGCTCCTGTCCTGAATCTCCTGCCGCAGGGCGGACGCGCCCTCGACATCGGTGCCGGCACGGGCCGCGATGCGGCAGCTCTGGCGAAGCGTGGATTCCTCGTTCACGCCGCCGAGCCGACAGGGGAGCTGCGCGCCCATGCCCAGCGCCTCCATCCCGATCCCGCGATCACCTGGACCGACGATGCCTTGCCGGATCTCGTGCGACTTCATGCAGGCGAAACCCGTTTCGATCTTATTCTTATGACCGCCGTGTGGATGCATCTCGACGAGGAGGAACGTGGGAGGGCGCTGCCGCGCATCGCGCATCTTCTCGCGCCGGATGGGCGATTGTTCATGACAGTGAGAAAAGGGCCTGTGCCTCCGGGACGCCGCATGTTTCATACTCCTATCGAGCCGCTGATCGAGGCGGCTGCGAAGGGTGGACTCGCGCTTTTGAAGAACTACGAATTTTCGGACAGGCTCGGGCGGCAGGATGTCCGCTGGACCATGCTTGCATTCGAGCGGGAAAATCGGGTCTAAGCATCTCATGCACTCCATGGACACGCTCGCTTCCTGATGGCTTCCAAGATCGCCGATGTCCTCATCCCGCTGGCGCTGGACACGGCCTATTCCTATGCCGTGCCGGATGGCCTCACGCTCGAGGAGGGCGATGTGGTGCAGGTGCCGCTCGCGACCCGCGAGGTGGCGGGCGTGGTCTGGTCCTTGCGGGAAGGGCAGGGCGCGAACTTCAAGAAGGTGACGGGCGTCATCGACGGGCCCAGCCTGTCGCCGACCATGCGCAAGTTCTTGGACTGGGTCGCCTGGTACACTCTGGCCCCCAAGGGCTCAGCGCTCGCCATGGGCCTGAAATTTCCCGATCCGGACCGCAGTGAAGTCGTGCGGGTTGGCGTCAAGCTCACCGAGAACCGGCCCAAGCGCATGACGCCGGCGCGCCAGAAGGTCATCGAGGCGGCGCAGGACGGCGTCGTGCGGCTCAAGAGCGAGCTCGCCCATGCGGCGGGCGTGAGCAACGGCGTCATCGATGGCCTGATCGATGACGGCACGCTCGAGACCGTGACCCTGCTGCAGGAGCCTGTCGCGGAACCGCCGAAGCCCGATTTCGGCGAGACGCAGCTCTCGGATGGCCAGCGGGACGCGGCCAAGGATGTCGTCGCGGCCATGGGCGCGGAGCATCCCTCGGTGATCCTGTTGGAGGGCGTCACCGGTTCCGGCAAAACGGAAGTGTACTTCGAGGCGGTGGCCGAGGCTGTGAAGCAGGGTCGGCAGGCCCTGATCCTCATGCCGGAAATCGCACTCACGGCGCAGTTCCTCGACCGATTCGCCGTCCGCTTCGGCGTGAAGCCAGCCACCTGGCATTCCGGCGTCACGGGCCGCAAACGCGAGCGGCTTTATGCGGCCATTGCCTCGGGGGAGGTGAAGGTCATCGCGGGCGCGCGCTCGGCGCTATTCCTGCCTTATGCCGATCTCGGCCTCATCGTCGTCGATGAGGAGCACGAGACCGCCTACAAGCAGGATGACGGCGTGCATTACCACGCCCGCGACATGGCCGTGGTGCGGGGCAAGATCGAAAACGCCATGGTGGTGCTGGCCTCCGCGACGCCCTCCATCGAGAGCCGGGTCAATGTGGAGCGCGGGCGCTACCGCCACGTGAAGCTGCCCGAGCGTTTCGGCGGGCGCTCCATGCCGCAGATCCGCCCGATTGATCTCAGGCGCGAGCAGATTCCGAAAGGGCGCTGGCTTTCGTCCACCCTGGTGAGCGCTGTCGAGGAGACGGTCGGGCGAGGGGAGCAGGCGCTTCTCTTCCTCAACCGGCGCGGCTACGCGCCGCTCACCCTCTGCCGGGCCTGCGCCCATCGCTATGAGTGCCCCAACTGCTCGACCTGGCTGGTGGAGCACCGCTTCCGCCGCTCCCTGGTCTGCCACCATTGCGGGCATGTGGAGCGCACGCCGCAGGCCTGCGTGGAATGCGGCAGCATCGATTCGCTTGTGCCCTGCGGTCCGGGTGTGGAGCGAATCGCCGAAGAGGTAGTGCAACTCTTCCCCGACAAGCGCGTGATCGTGCTCTCCAGCGACTTTCCCGGCGGCACCGAGCGTCTGCGCACGGAGCTCGCCGCCATCGCGGCGGGCGAGGTCGATATCGTGATCGGCACCCAGCTCGTCGCCAAGGGCCACAATTTCCCGCTCCTCACGCTCGTGGGCGTGTTGGACGCCGATATCGGCCTGACCTCGGGCGATCCCCGGGCCGCCGAACGCACCTTCCAGATGCTCCAGCAGGTCACGGGCCGCGCCGGACGCGGCGAGAAGCCGGGCCGAGCCCTGGTCCAGACATGGCAGCCGGACCATCCGGTCATCGCGGCCCTCGTCTCGGGCGATGCGGAGCGCTTCTATGAAGAGGAAACCCGGGTGCGGGAACTCGCGGGCCTGCCGCCCTTCGGGCGCCTCGCCTCACTCATCGTCTCGGCGGAGGAGCGGGAGGTGGCCGAGGCCCATGCCCGCGCCATGGCTCTGGTTGCGGAGCCGCCGCCCGGCGTGACGGTGCTCGGCCCCGCAGAGGCGCCGCTCGCCCTGATCCGGGGACGCTACCGCTTCCGGCTGCTGGTGAAGACGGAGCGGGAGGTGGATCTCCAAGCCTATTTGCGGGACTGGATGTCCCGCTGCCCGAAGGTCAGGGGCAATACCCGTGTCTCTATTGACGTGGACCCGCAGAGCTTTCTTTAGCGCGTGAGAGCACGGTCTCTTTCCTCAGGCCACCATTCTGGCCTGGGGCGTGAACGAAAGCGGGCGGCTTCGCGCTCTGCTCTCCCGGCATGACCTTGGCGAGTAAGACTTTCATCGGTTCCGGCGGCAGGAACGGGTGGCTCCAGAAGAGGGCCGCGGCGATGAGGGCGAGCGTAGCGAACAGGCGCATGGAAGCGTTCTCGGGCTGACCCCAAGGAGAGTGTAACTCCCTGACCGAATCTCAAGTGCGCGAGGGCACAAGAGCCGCAAAATCACCCAAATGGGTCGACCCGAACGCGATTTTATGGTCGATAGCGTCCGTTACGAGGAGCGCCATGCCCAAGATCATCCACTGCATCCGCCACGGCCAATCGACCTTCAACGCCCATTTCGCCGAAACCGGCGAGGATCCCCTGCATTTCGACGCGCCCCTGACGGAACTGGGGCAGCGCCAGGTTGCCGAGCGGGCGATGGAGCTGCGCCAGCATCCTTATGAACTGATCGTGACCACCCCGCTGACCCGGGCGATCCAGACGACCATGGGCCTCTTCGGGCAGCATCCCTCCGCCCCGCCGATCCATGTGGAATGCCTCCACCGGGAGCACCTGGAGAGCAGCTGCGACGTGGGCCGCTCGCCCGCGCTCCTGCTCCAGGACTTCCCGCATCTCGTCTTCGACCATCTGGACGAGATCTGGTGGCATAACGAGGGAGATCTCGATCCGAGGGGCTTCGTCTCCGAGCCTGCTCCGGTCTTCGAACGGCGGGTGGAGGGGTTCAAGGACTGGCTCCGCGCCCGTCCCGAACAATTGATCGCGGTGGTCGGCCACGGTACCTTCTTCAACCGGCTCACGGGCCAGTATCTGGGGAACTGCGAAGTCGCCGTTCTGGAGCTCTGACCTTCACCCTGATGCGGGAAATCCGCTTTTCCGGGCATCCCTTGGTCCCGCTCGCCTTGCGCCCCGGAAAAACCCATGCTAGTCCACCCCCGCCTGAGGGCGGAGACGGTCCCGCTTCAGACTCACTTCCATCGACCTGACGGGTTTCCCGAGAGCACCAAGCTTCCCCGGTTCGAAACCCGTAACTTGAGAGAGACGATTACGTGGCGCAAAGCGGCTCCCAAGAAGGACCCCTCCTGTCGGGCGTGGCGTTGCGCTACGCTTCGGCGCTGTTCGAACTCGCCCGGGAAGCAAATGTCGTGGACGCCGTTTCCGGCGATCTCGGCCGCTTCGACCAGCTGATCCGCGGCAGTGAAGACCTGCAGCGTCTCATCCGCAACCCGATCTTCACGGCCGAAGAGCAGGCCCGGGCCGTGGATGCCCTCCTGACCAAGGCCGGCATTTCGGGCCTGACGGGCAACTTCATCCGCGTCGTGGCGTCCAAGCGCCGCCTCTTCGCATTGCCTGACATGATCCGCGCGTATCAGGACCTCGTGTCCGACGCGAAGGGCATCGTCCGGGCGCAGGTGACCCTGGCGGAAACTCCGTCGGACACCGTTCTCAACGAAATCAAGGCGGCGCTGCGCGACGTCGCCAAGGCTGACGTCGCTGTCGACGTCAAAATCGACCCGAGCCTCATCGGCGGCCTCATCGTAAAGATGGGCTCCCGCATGGTGGATGCCTCGGTGCGCACCAAACTCAATTCCATTCGTCTAGCGATGAAAGAGGTCCACTGATGGACATTCGAGCCGCTGAGATCTCCGCGATCCTCAAAGAGCAGATCAAGAACTTCGGCACCGAGGCTGAAGTCACCGAAGTCGGTCAGGTCCTGTCGGTCGGCGACGGCATTGCCCGTTGCTATGGCCTCGACAAGGTCCAGGCCGGCGAGATGGTCGAATTCGAGAGCGGCGTGCGCGGCATGGCCCTCAACCTCGAGACCGACAACGTCGGCGTCGTGATCTTCGGTTCCGACCGTGAGATCGCCGAGGGCCAGACCGTGAAGCGCACGGGCGCCATCGTGGACGTGCCGGTCGGCAAGGGCCTGCTCGGCCGCGTCGTCGACGCGCTCGGCAACCCCATCGACGGCAAGGGCCCCATCGTGGCGACCGAGCGCCGCCGCGTGGACGTGAAGGCTCCCGGCATCATTCCGCGCAAGTCGGTGCATGAGCCGATGGCGACGGGCCTCAAGTCCATCGACGCCCTCATCCCGGTCGGCCGCGGCCAGCGCGAGCTGATCATCGGCGATCGCCAGACCGGCAAGACCGCCATCGCCCTCGACACGATCCTGAACCAGAAGCCGCTGAACCAGGGCAACGACGAATCGCAGAAGCTGTACTGCGTGTACGTCGCCATCGGCCAGAAGCGCTCCACGGTCGCTCAGTTCGTGAAGGTGCTGGAAGAGAACGGCGCGCTGGAATACTCCATCATCGTCGCGGCCACCGCGTCCGATCCGGCTCCAATGCAGTTCCTGGCGCCCTTCTCGGGCTGTGCCATGGGCGAGTACTTCCGTGACAACGGCATGCATGCCGTGATCACCTATGACGATCTGTCCAAGCAGGCCGTCGCCTACCGTCAGATGTCGCTCCTGCTCCGCCGTCCTCCGGGCCGCGAGGCTTACCCGGGCGACGTGTTCTACCTGCACTCCCGCCTGCTCGAGCGCGCTGCGAAGCTCAACGACAGCCAGGGCGCGGGCTCGCTCACCGCTCTGCCGGTCATCGAGACGCAGGCCAACGACGTGTCGGCCTACATCCCGACCAACGTGATCTCCATCACCGACGGCCAGATCTTCCTCGAGACGGATCTGTTCTACCAGGGCATCCGCCCGGCGGTGAACGTCGGCCTCTCCGTGTCGCGCGTGGGCTCCGCAGCCCAGACGAAGGCCATGAAGAAGGTCGCGGGCAAGATCAAGGGCGAGCTGGCGCAGTACCGCGAAATGGCGGCCTTCGCTCAGTTCGGTTCCGACCTCGACGCCACCACGCAGCGCCTGCTGAACCGCGGCTCGCGCCTGACCGAACTCCTGAAGCAGCCGCAGTTCTCGCCGCTGAAGATGGAAGAGCAGGTCGCCGTGATCTACGCCGGCGTGAACGGCTACCTCGACAACCTGCCGCTCAACCGCGTGCGCGCTTTCGAGGATGGTCTGCTTTCGCTCCTGCGCGGCAAGCACGCCGATCTCCTGGACGCCATTCGCGCTTCCAAGGACCTGTCGAGCGATTCGGAAGCGAAGCTGAAGGACGTCGTCGTCAACTTCGCCAAGTCTTTCTCGTAAGATCGAACCGGAATACCGGAGAGGTAGGGCTGCTCGATGCCGAGCTTGAAAGACCTTCGTAACCGCATCGCCTCGGTCAAGGCGACGCAGAAGATCACCAAGGCCATGCAGATGGTGGCCGCCGCGAAGCTGCGCCGCGCGCAGACCGCGGCGGAAGCCGCGCGTCCTTACGCGGAGCGCATGGCCGTGGTGCTCGGCAATCTCGCGTCCGGCATCACTGTCGGGCCCGAGACGCCGCGACTGCTTGCCGGCACCGGAGCCGATCAGGTTCATCTGCTGGTCGTCTGCACCGCCGAGCGCGGCCTGTGCGGCGCGTTCAACTCCTCGATCGCGCGTCTTGCCCGTGAGCATGCCAACCGCCTGCTGGCGGAAGGCAAGACGGTCAAGATCATCTGCGTCGGCAAGAAGGGCTACGACATCCTGCGTCGCCAGTTCGCCGAGCAGATCATCGAGTTGGTCGACCTTCGCGCCGTGCGCCAGATCGGCTTCGAGCAGGCCGATATGATCGCCCAGAAGGTGCTCGGCCTCTTCGAGGCTGGCGAGTTCGACGTGGCGACGCTGTTCTACTCGCGCTTCCGCTCGGTGATCGCCCAGATCCCGACGGCGCAGCAGATCATCCCGACCCAGATCGAGGCGACCGGCACATCTTCGGATGCGGTCTACGAGTACGAGCCCGATGAGGGCGAGATCCTCGCGACCCTGCTGCCGCGGAACCTGACCGTGCAGATCTTCCGCGCGCTCCTGGAGAATGCCGCTTCCGAACAGGGCGCGCGCATGAGCGCCATGGACAGCGCGACCCGCAACGCGGGCGAGATGATCAAGAAGCAGACGATGACCTACAACCGGTCGCGTCAGGCAATGATCACCAAGGAACTGATCGAAATCATTTCGGGCGCCGAGGCGCTCTGACGAATCCGAGAGGAGCCTCACATGGCTAACACCGCTACCACCGGCAAGAATGTCGGTCACATCACGCAGGTCATCGGCGCCGTCGTCGACGTGCAGTTCCAGAATAACCTGCCGGAGATCCTGAACGCTCTCGAGACCACCAACGGTGGCAACCGCCTGGTGCTCGAAGTCTCGCAGCAGCTCGGCGAGAACACCGTGCGCTGCATCGCCATGGACACCTCCGAGGGTCTGGTGCGCGGCCAGGAAGTATTCGACACCGGCGCCCCGATCTCGGTTCCCGTCGGCGCCGCCACCCTCGGCCGCATCATGAACGTCATCGGCGAGCCCGTGGACGAAGCCGGCCCCATCGTCGGTGAAAGCACCCGCGCCATCCACCAGCCGGCTCCTTCCTACGCCGAGCAGTCCACCGAGGGTCAGATCCTGGTGACGGGCATCAAGGTCGTCGACCTGCTCGCACCCTACGCCAAGGGCGGTAAGATCGGCCTCTTCGGCGGCGCAGGCGTCGGCAAGACCGTGCTGATCATGGAACTCATCAACAACGTCGCGAAGGCGCACGGCGGCTACTCCGTGTTCGCCGGCGTCGGCGAGCGTACCCGCGAAGGCAACGATCTCTATCACGAGATGATCGAGTCGAAGGTGAACGTGGATCCCCGCGAGTCGGGCTCCGCCGCCGGCTCCAAGTGCGCCCTCGTGTACGGCCAGATGAACGAGCCCCCGGGCGCCCGCGCCCGCGTCGCTCTGACCGGCCTGACGGTTGCCGAAAACTTCCGTGACCAGGGCCAGGACGTGCTGTTCTTCGTGGACAACATCTTCCGCTTCACCCAGGCAGGCTCCGAGGTGTCGGCGCTTCTCGGCCGTATTCCTTCGGCCGTGGGCTATCAGCCGACCCTGTCCACGGACATGGGCGCCCTGCAGGAGCGCATCACCACCACCACCAAGGGTTCGATCACCTCGGTGCAGGCCATTTACGTGCCCGCCGACGATCTGACCGACCCGGCTCCGGCCACCTCCTTCGCCCACCTCGACGCCACGACCGTTCTGTCGCGCTCGATCGCCGAGAAGGGCATCTACCCGGCTGTGGATCCGCTCGACTCGACATCGCGCATGCTGTCTGCTGCCATCGTCGGCGAGGAGCACTACAACACCGCCCGTCAGGTCCAGCAGGTGCTGCAGCGCTACAAGGCGCTTCAGGACATCATCGCGATCCTGGGCATGGACGAGCTCTCCGAAGAGGACAAGATGACTGTGGCTCGCGCCCGCAAGATCGAGCGCTTCCTCAGCCAGCCGTTCCACGTGGCTGAAGTCTTCACCGGCTCGCCCGGCAAGCTTGTGTCGCTCGAAGACACCATCAAGGGCTTCAAGGGTCTGGTCGACGGTCAGTACGATCACCTCCCCGAGGCTGCCTTCTACATGGTCGGCACCATCGAGGAAGCCATCGAGAAGGCCCAGCGCCTCGCGGCTGAAGCTGCCTAATTGAAATCGGCATTGTCCCGGGGCGTGTCCGCACGCCTCGGGACTGCTTATACAGCCTGTCTCCACCGATTCCGGGCCGCTCCCAACAGGCGGCTCGCTGACGAGAAGCTCAAATGGCCACCTTCAATTTCGAACTCGTCTCTCCCGAGCGCGTGCTGTTTTCCGGCGCCGTCGATGCGGTAGTTCTGCCCGCGAGCGAAGGCGACATGACGGTTCTCGCCGGCCATGCGCCGATGATGACGACCCTCAAGACCGGCTTCCTCATCGTCGGGAACGGTTCCGGTAGTGGCAGCCGGGTTCTCGTGCGCGGCGGTTTCGCCGATGTTAACCAGACTGGCCTCACGGTCCTTGCCGAGCGGGCTCTTCCTGCCGAGGAGCTGACGCACGAGATCCTCGACCAGGAGATCCTCCAGGCGGAAATGCACTACGACGCCACCAACGAACCCACCGCCAGGCAGGCAGCCGAGTCGGCCATCGCGCAGCTGCGAGAGGCCAAAGAGGCCCTGACCTACTGATCTGAAACAACCCGGCTCCGGCCGGGTTTTTCTTTGCATGGCAGATGCAGCGCCCCTCATCCTCACGCTCGCCCTCGACAAGCAATCCTTCACCTTCTTCGATGGGCAGAGGCGGCGCTACTTTCCGCCGGCGCGAAACTTCATTCCCGCACATCTGACGCTATTTCATCATTTGCCTGGCGCCCATAACGGTAAGATCCAGGATAAGCTTGAAACCGAGACCACGAGGCGCAATTGCTTTTCGCTCACGGTCACGGCGCTTCGCTCTCTAGGACGCGGTGTCGCCTACAATCTGCAATCCCATGAACTGACTGATCTGCGCAGTAATCTCGCATCCGAATGGGCACACTGGCTCACGCCGCAGGACCGGCAGAAGCATCAGCCGCATGTCACCGTGCAGAACAACGTCGAGCCGCCAACAGCGAGAGCGTTGCTGGCAACGCTGTCGGAAGCCTTCGTGCCGTTTGCGGTTCAGGGCATCGGCCTGGACCTCTGGAGGTATCGCGGAGGGCCTTGGGAGATGGTGAGCGAATTCCCTTTTACGGCACGAGAGTAAACCGCTGCTGGCTATTATCGGCTTGTGAAGGTGATCTGATCTTCCTTCTCATCACACACAAACCTCATCCTGAGGAGCTTACGGAGCAGGCGTCTCGAAGGAGGATCCAGAGGTCTCTGAAGACGCCCTCGTCCTTCGAGACAGTCGCTGCGCGACTTCCTCAGGATGAGGGCTATGTGGATGCGTGTGTCGAAATGAAAATGCCCGGCACGAAGCCGGGCATTTTCCATCATTATCAGAGAGCAGCGAACCCTCACTCGCCCATGGCGATCAGGTTGGCATTACCACCCGCCGCCGCCGTGTTGATCGTCACCGTCTGCTCCGTAGCGAAGCGCAGGAGATAGTGCGGGCCGCCGGCCTTCGGGCCCGTACCGGAGAGGCCGTGGCCGCCGAAGGGCTGCACGCCCACCACCGCGCCGATCATGTTGCGGTTCACGTAGACGTTGCCCACCGACAAGGCATCGACGATGCGGTTGACGGTGGCATCGATGCGCGAATGCACGCCGAGCGTCAGGCCATAGCCCGAACCCTCAATGGCTTCGATCACCTCGTTCAGACGGCCTGCCTTGTAGCGCACCACATGCAGGACCGGACCGAAGACCTCCTGTGCCAGATCGTGCGGCTTGTTCAGCTCGAAGATATGCGGCGCCACATAGGTGCCCGCTGCCGGAGCATCGCCCGCGTAATGCACCTTCGCCTGACGCTTCATATCGGCAATGTGCGTATCGAGCTTGTCCTTCGCCTCGCGGTCGATCACGGGGCCGACATGGGTGGAAATTTCACGCGGATCGGCGATCTTCAGTTCCTGCGCATTGCCCGCGATCATCTCGATCATGCGGTCGGCCACGTCTTCCTGTACGCAGAGAAGGCGAAGCGCCGAGCAGCGCTGGCCGGCCGAGCGGAAGGCGGACATCACCACATCGTCGGCCACCTGCTCCGGCAATGCGGTCGCATCGACGATCATGGCATTGATGCCGCCGGTTTCTGCGATCAGCGGCACGATGGCCGCGTCCTTGTTCGCAAGCGTGCGGTTGATGATGCGCGCGACTTCCGTGGAGCCGGTAAACACAACGCCGGCCACATCCTTGTGCTCGACGAGGCGCGCACCCACGCGCCCGTCGCCGGGCACGAGGTGAAGCGCGGTCTTCGCGACGCCTGCTTCGTGCAGAATGCGAACGGCCATGTCGGCGATCAGCGGCGTCTGCTCGGCGGGCTTCGCGACCACCGTGTTGCCGGCCATGAGGGCTGCACTCACCTGACCAAGGAAGATGGCGAGCGGGAAGTTCCAAGGCGAGATCGCCACGAACACGCCGCGCCCGCGCAGGCGCAGCACATTGCTCTCGCCGGTCGGACCCGGCATGAGATCTCCAGAGCCGAACAACGTACGTCCCTGAACGGCGTAATAGCGGCAGAAATCGACGGCCTCGCGCACTTCCGAGAGCGCGTCGTCGAGGGTCTTGCCCGCTTCCGCCTGGAGCAGATGCAGCAGCGCGCCGCGGCGTTCCTCCAGCAGGTCGGCGGTGCGTTGAAGGGCCTTCGCGCGCACATTCGCATCCGTGCGGCTCCATGCGCCGAAGCCCTTGAGGGCCGCAGCCATGGCGCGGTCGGCGATATCGGGAGACGCTTCCGTCACTTGGCCCACAATCGTCGTGCCATCGATGGGGCTGACGACGCCGCGTGTTTCACCGCCAGCGTTCTTGCCGTCGATCAGCGGCTCGGCCTTGAACGGTCCCTTGGAGGCGGATGTGATTTCCGCAAGCAGCGCCTCAAGCGAATCGCGATGGCCGAACTCGACGCCTTTCGAGTTGGCGCGCTCAGGTCCGTATAGATCGCGCGGCAGCGGAAGCTTGGGATGACGCGCCTGATCGGCGGACACGATAATGTCGGCCGGGCGCTTGAGAAGCGCCTGCACCGGCACGTCGGGGTCGGCAGCGACCGACACGAAGGATGAGTTCGCACCGTTTTCGAGCAGACGGCGCACGAGATAGGCGAGCAGATCGCGGTGACCGCCGACCGGCGCATAGGCGCGGCAGGCGAGGCCCGGATTGTCCTCAAGCAGGCGCGCATAAAGCGCTTCGCCCATGCCGTGCAGACGCTGGAACTCATAGCCTTCCGTGCCGCCGGCACGCTCGATGATCGAAGCCACCGTCAATGCGTTGTGGGTTGCGAATTGCGGGTAGATGCGTGGGCGAAGCGCCAGCATCTTCTCGGCGCAGGCGACGTAGTGCAGGTCCGTCATCGCCTTGCGAGTGAAGACCGGGTAATCGTCGAGCCCACGTTCCTGCGCGCGCTTCACCTCCGTATCCCAATAGGCGCCCTTCACGAGGCGCACCATCAGCTGGCGGTTGTGGCGCTCGGCCATGGCGGCAATCGCGTCGATCACGGAGCCCGCGCGCTTCTGATAGGATTGAATGGCGAGGCCGAAACCTTTCCAATCCGCCAGCGACGGATCGGCCATCACGGCATCGATCACTTCGAGCGACAATTCGAGGCGGTCCGCTTCTTCCGCGTCGATGGTGAAATTGAGGTCGTAGGACTTCGCCTTGCGCGCCAGCTCGATCGTCAGCGGAACCAGCTCGCGCATCACGCGCTCGCGGCTCGTCGCCTCGTAGCGCGGGTGCAGCGCCGACAGTTTCACCGAAATGCCGGGGCGGTTCGGCAGGGGCTCGTTGCCCGCCGAGCGGCCGATGGCGTCGATGGCTGCTGCGTAGGAATCGTAATAGCGGCGGGCATCATCCGCCGTGCGCGCGCCTTCGCCCAGCATGTCGAAGGAATAGCGGTAGATGCGGCCCTTCGTGGAACCAGCGCGCTTCAACGCGTCCTCGATATTCTGGCCGAGCACGAAGTGATTGCCCATCACGCGCATGGCCTGACGCGTGGCGGTGCGCACGGTCGGCAGGCCGAGACGCTTGGTAAGCTGGCCGAGAATGCTCTCCGGAGTCTCGCCGGGCTGGATCACGCGGGCCGTGATGCCGAGCGCCCAGGCCGAGGCGGACACGAGGAATGCGTCGGACTTGGCCTTATGCCCCGCGAAATCCGCGCTTCCGAGCTTATCTTCGATGAGCTTGTCGGCGGTGGCGGCGTCCGGCACGCGCAGCAGCGCCTCGGCGAGCACCATCAGCGCCAAGCCTTCCTTGGTGGAGAGCGCATATTCCCGCAGCATCTCCTCGACGCCGCCGAGACCGCCGCCTTTGCCGCGAATGGCCTCGATCAGGCGCGTGGCACGCTCGTCCACCCGGCGCTCGCGCTCCGGCGAGAGATGGCTCTGGCTGAGCAGGCGGGCGGCAATGGCCTTGTCGTCTTCGGCGAAGGGCGGGTTGAAAAGGGCGGCGGCGCTGGACTTCTGGACCATGGGATTCCTCTGGAAATTTCCGGGGAATATAAGGGCGATCATTCCGTGTTTCGATGGCAATATTGAGGGCTGGGCCTTAAGATTAGCGGTCATTCAGTGAGACAGGCGTGAAAATGGCGGAGATTGACCGGATCGATCGCAGGATCCTGAAGCTTCTACAGCAGGACGGACGCATCTCCACCGTGGATCTCGCGGAGAAGGTGGGGCTGTCGCCCACATCCACCAGCGACCGGGTAAAACGCCTCCAGCGGGAGGGGTACATTGCCGGCTTCGGCGCGCGGCTCGATCCGCACCGGCTCGGCCTCGAGCTTCTGGTTTTCGTGGAGGTCTCTCTCGACAAGACGACGCCCGATGTCTTCGAGAAATTCGCGGAAGCCGTGAAGCGAGCGCCCGAGGTTCTGGAATGCCACATGGTGGCTGGCGGCTTCGATTATCTGGTGAAGACGCGGGTGGCCGACATGGCGGCCTACCGTCATTTCCTCGGCGAGATCCTGCTGGCGCTGCCGGGCGTCAAGGAAACGCGCACTTATGCGGTGATGGAGGAAGTGAAAAGCGACGGCATGTTGCCTGTCTGAAAATGAAAGAGGCGGCTTTCGCCGCCTCACTTCTTTAAGCTTCGCTGGAAATGGTGTCCTCGTCGTCCTTCGTCTTCCAGAGCGAGTAGACGACACCGCCTGCGATCAGTGTGAGGGTCACGCCGAGCGAGATGGTGGGGTCGAGCTTGCCCACGAGCTGGTTCCAGAAGATCTTGCCGCCGATGAAGACGAGCACCAGCGCGAGCGCATATTTCAAGTAGTGGAACCTGTGCACCATGGCGGCGAGTGCGAAGTAGAGCGCGCGCAGTCCGAGGATCGCCATGATGTTGGCCGTGTAAACCACGAAGGTATCCGTGGTGATGGCGAAGATCGCCGGCACCGAGTCGACTGCGAAGATCAGGTCGGCGACGTTGATCACCACGAGCGCCAGGAAAAGCGGCGTCGCCCAGGTGATGATCTTGCCCGTTTTCGGATCGGGCTCGCGCACGAAGAAGTGCTGATCGTGCAGGCGGTTCGTCACCCGCATGTGCTTGCGCAGGAAACGGACCATCGCGTTCTTGTCGATGTTCGGTTCGCTTTCCGGCACGAACAGCATCTTGATGCCGGTCGCGATGAGGAACGCGCCGAAGAGATAGAGCATCCAGGCGTATTCCTGCACCAGAGCCGCGCCGACCGCGATCATGATGCCGCGCAGAACGATGACGCCGATGATGCCCCAAACGAGGGCGCGGTATTGGTATTTTCGGGGAATCGCGAAGTAGCTGAAGATCAGCGAGATCACGAAGACGTTATCGATGGACAGGGACTTCTCGATGAAGAAGCCCGTGAAGTAAGAAATGCCTGCATGGGTTCCGTCTTCGGTCACCAGGAGGCCGGTTTCGAACGACCACCAGATATAGGCGCCGAACAACACCGCGATGGTGATGTAGAAGGCAGACAGGAGAAGACTCTCCTTCACGCCGAGCTCCTTGTCCTTTCTGTTCAGGACACCGAGATCGAAGGCGAGGAGAAAAACGACAAGGCTCAGGAAAGCCGTCCACATCCAGACGGGCTTTCCCAGCCATTCCACTAAGAGGAATTCTGGCATAATACCCGGACCTATGTTTGCTTCTGTTCAAGCATCGGCTCCGACATCACAGGCGCATGTTCGCGCTCTGCCAGAGGGGCCCGGTCACCGATTTCGCCAAGGTGGGGAGCAGAAGCGACCACTTCAAGAGTAGCGCGGCAGAAAAGGGATTCTGCTCAATTGTGCGTCAAATGACGGGGCGGTGGGCAGTTTTGCCATGGCAAGAGGCTTGACCCTGAGCGCCGTTCTGCTTGCATGGTCAAGAACCGGGCAAAAGACACGAAGATGGTCAAGCTGCCCGACTCCCAGGCCTTCTGGGAGCAAACCAAAAGAACAGAGGTGACGGTGATGTTTCCGTATCTTTCGACGAAGAAGCGGTGGAGCACGGGTTTGCTGGCGGGCGTGGCTTTGCTTCTCGGCTCCGCAGCCGCGCAGGCCCAGACACCGGTGCGCTTCAGCCTGGACTGGCGCTGGGAAGGCCCGGCGGCGCCCTTCGCCGTCGCGCTCGACAAGGGCTACTTCAAGGCCGAAGGCCTCGACGTGACGATCGATCCCGCATCGGGCTCCCGCGAGCCGATCTCCCGTGTGGCATCGGGCACCTATGATGTGGGCTTCGGCGATGTGAACTCCCTCGTGCGCTTCCGCGACGAAAATCCCGGCACAGACATCAAGGCCGTGATGGTGATCTACGACCGTCCGCCCTTCGCGATCATCGGGCGCAAGAGCCGCGGCATCTCGAAGGAGGTGTCGAGCCTCGCGGGCAAGAAGATCGGCGCGCCGGCGGCGGACGGCGCCTATGCGCAATGGCCGATCTTCAAGGCCGTGAACAAGATCGACGATGCCGGCATGAAGTTCGAGAACGTGGGCTTCCCCGTGCGCGAGCCGATGCTGGCGCAGGGCGAGGTCGATGCGGTCTTCGGCTTCTCCATGTCCTCCTACATCAACCTCAAGTCCCGCGGCGTTCCGGCCGACGACATCGTCGTCATGCTCATGAGCGATTACGGCGTGGACCTCTACGGCAACACCATCATCGTCTCGCAGAAATTCGCACAGGAGAAGCCAGAAGCCGTGAAGGGCCTGCTGCGCGCGATCATGAAGGGCGTGCACGACACGGTGAAGGATCCGTCGAGCGCCGTGGATTCCGTGATCAAGCGCAACGACGTGGCGAAGAAAGAAGTGGAGCTGGAGCGCCTCAAGATGGTGCTCGAGCAGAACATGATCACGCCGCGGGTGAAAGAGAATGGCTTCGGCGGCATCGACAAGACGCGCTTCGCGAAAGCGCTCGATCAGATCGGTTTGACGTTCACTTACAAGGCGAAGCCTACGGTCGAGAGCGTGTTCACCGAGGAGTTCCTGCCCGCCGCCGACCAGCGGAAGGTGAACTGATCGTCTCGACGCTCTGTCCTTTACCCTCCCCTTGAGGGGGAGGGTCGCGAGCATAGCGAGCGGGGTGGGGTGGGAAGCGCTACGTTCTGCAAGGTCGGCGTTACCCACCCCACCCC
>NZ_JBFUMH010000043.1:0-37122 GCF_054049475.1 Microvirga sp. P5_D2
GACAATCCGCTACGGCGCGCGCTCCACGAGCGACCAGGGCCATGCCGGCACCATGCCCGCTTTCGGCCGCGACGGGATGCTCAAGCGGGAGGAGATCTCGCAGGCGACCGATTATGTCCGCTCCCTCTCGGGGCTTCCGACGGAGAAAGGCGCCGATCTCGCTGCCGGAGCCAAAGTCTTCGCCGAAAATTGCGCGGCCTGCCACGGTGAAAAGGGCCTGGGCAATCAGGACATGGGCGCGCCCAACCTGGCCGATAAGATCTGGCTCTTCGGCTCCGACAAGGCGGTCATCACCGAGGGTCTGATGAACGGCCGCGGTGGCGTGATGCCGGCCTGGCATGGCCGTCTCGACGATACGACCGTCAAGGCGCTGACGCTCTACGTCCATTCGCTCGGCGGCAACCAGCGCTGACAAGCGTGGCAATTGCATCGGCTGGAGGCTGACCTCCGGCCGATGCTTGACTCAAATCAAGGCGCTACAGCCGGCCCCGTCCTATTCCAAGTTCTCATTCGATGAGATGATTGCGACGGATTCGATGGCTGACGCCCCCCTCTCCCACCAGAACCTCCAGGCTGCTCCGGCACCCGCCGACGACGCGCCTCTCTATGTTCCTCGCAAGCAAATTTATCCTCAGGCCGTGAAGGGCCGACTGCGCACGATCAAATGGATCGTCCTCGCCGCCACCCTCGGCATCTATTACTTCCTGCCTTTCATCCGTTGGGATCGCGGACCGAATGCGCCGGATCAGGCCATCCTGGTCGATCTCGCCAATGGCCGCCTCTACTTCTTCTTCATCGAGGTCTGGCCCCAGGAGGTCTATTACCTCACCGGCCTCCTTGTGCTCGCCTCCCTCACTCTCTTCCTGATGAATGCCGTGGCAGGCCGCATCTGGTGCGGCTATCTCTGCCCGCAGACGGTATGGACCGACCTGTTCTATGCGGTGGAGCGCTTGATCGAAGGTGACCGCCGGGACCGGATGCGCAAGGACAAAGAGAAGCTGACCGCCAAGGTGCTGTGGCAGAAGACCCTGAAGCATTTCATCTGGCTGATGATCGCCTGGTGGACAGGCGGCGCCTGGGTTCTCTACTTCGCCGATGCGCCGACGCTCGTCTATGAGCTCGCTACGTTCCAGGCCCCGCTTCTTGCCTATACGTGGATCGGCATTCTCACCTTCACGACCTACACGCTCGCCGGATTCCTGCGCGAACAGGTCTGCACCTACATGTGCCCGTGGCCACGCATCCAGGCGGCGCTGACGGATGAGTACGCGCTCAACGTCACCTATCGCTACGACCGCGGCGAGCCTCGCGGCTCGATGAAGAAGAACGACGTTTTGCGCAAGGAGGGCCTTCCGGCGGGCGATTGCATCGACTGCGATCAGTGCGTTGCCGTGTGCCCTACCGGCGTAGACATCCGCAAGGGCTTGCAGATGGACTGCATTCAGTGTGGTCTGTGCATCGATGCCTGCAACACCGTGATGGCCAAGATCGGCCGCCCGGCCGACCTGATCGCCTACGACACGGATATGAACGTGAGGGCGCGGATCGAAAGCCGCCCCGAGGTGCGCCGCATCGTACGGCCACGCACGTTGTTCTACGCCGGCCTCATCGCCCTCGTGGGCGCGATTATGATCGGCTCGCTCGCCATGCGTCAGACTAACTACCTGACCGTCATGCATGACCGCAATCCGCTTTTCGTCCGCCTGTCGGACGGCTCCATCCGCAACGGCTTCACCATCCGTGTCGCCAACAAGAACCTTGATGAGCGCCGTTATGCCCTGACCGTAGATGGATTGGCGGATGCCAAGCTCGACATCGTCGGTGGCGACATCGACCAACAGGGCCGCGCAATCCTTCTGGTCGGCCCCGACCAAACCCTTGAAGCACGTGTCCTCGTCACCGCGCAGGAAGTTTCGCTTCCCTCAACTGATCTTCACTTCACGCTGACGGATCTGACGAGCGGCGATTCATCCCGTATGAACGATCATTTCAAAGCGCCCTAAAAGGATGATGTCCATGACCACCTTGTCATCTGCGCCGCGCGCGCCTAGCGTCATCACCGGGCGCACCGTACTGATCTGCTTCGTGACATTCTTCGGCATCGTCTTTGCCATGAACTTCGTGATGGTCCGCGTCGCTCTGTCGACGTTCAGCGGCGTGGAAACCGAAAGCTCCTACAAGGCGGGATTGTCCTTCAAGAACGATGTCGCGGCCGCACATGCTCAGGATGCGCTTCACTGGAATGTCGAAGCGAGATTGCAGCACGATACGACGAACCGCATCGTTCTCTCAGCCCGTGACGCTCAGCAGGCCCCCCTTTCCGGCTTGACCACCGAGATCCGGCTCGGCCATCCCACGGACAAGCGACGGGACGTCCCTGTTCAGTTCGTTGAGACTACGCCCGGCCGGTTCGAAAGTCTCACCGCACTGCCGGAAGGCCAGTGGGATCTCGTGATCGGCCTCAGGCGCGACGACGAAACCGTGTTTCGCTCCAGGAGCCGCATCTCTCTTTAGGAATTGATCAGATGGTGGACAATATCGATCTGTCGGTTTTCGTGAAGCGTCAGGATGACGGCACGTCCCATCTCGATCTGGCGATCGAGGGTATCGATTGCGCTGCCTGCATAGACGAAATCGAGGGCGGGCTGTGCCAGCTTCCCGGAATCGTCGATGCCCGCCTCAACTACACCAACCATCGCCTCGCTGTGCAATGGCAGGATGCCGGGGTCTCACCCGCTGGTATTCTCAATGAGTTGCAGCGCCTCGGCTACCGTGCCCATCCCTATCAATCCCATCTCTTGGAGGAAGAAGAGACACGCCGTGCCAAATGGCTGCTGAAGTGCCTTGCCGTCGCGGGTTTCGCATCGATGAACATCATGCTTCTTGCCGTCTCCGTCTGGTCGGGCAATGTCACCGATATTACGCCGGAAACACGGGACTTTTTCCATTGGCTCGCAGCGTTCATCGCGCTTCCGGCTGTCGCCTATTCCGGTCAGCCTTTCTTTCGCAGCGCCATAGGGGCGCTCAAAGCGCGGCGCACCAATATGGATGTGCCGATCACCATCGGTGTCCTTCTTGCCCTGATCATGTCGGTAGTCGAGACCATCAATCATTCAGAGCATACCTATTTCGATTCGGTCGTGATGCTGCTGTTCTTCCTGCTCTGCGGCCGGTATCTCGATCAGGCCATGCGCCGCAGAACGCGTGCGGTCGCAGGCAATCTCGCGGCCCTGAAGGCCGAACTCGCCCATCGCATCGATGGGGATGGCGAACCCTTCCTTGTTCCGACCGCCGCCTTGAAGCTAGGCGACAAGGTTCTCGTCCGTCCTGGTGAGCGGATCGCTGTCGATGGCATCATCCTCTCTGGTATCTCCGAAGTGGATGAGAGCTTGGTCACCGGCGAGACCGAGCGTCGTCAGGCCATCACTGGCAGCAATGTTTATGCGGGAAGTCTGAACTTCAACGGCACACTGACCATTCAAGTGACTGCCGCCGGAAGCGGCACGCTGCTGGACGAAGTTGAGCGCCTGCTCGAGACGGCATCGGCCGCAAGATCGCGCTATGTCCAGCTAGCAGACAAGGTCGCTCGTCGCTACGCGCCGGTCGTGCATGTCACCGCCGCGCTGACAGCGATCGTCTGGATGGCATTCGGTGCATCGCTGCACGATGCGGTCATCACGGCCGTTGCGGTACTCATCATCACATGCCCTTGCGCCCTGGCATTGGCCGTACCTGTGGTGCAGGTCGTAGCGTCCGGCGCCCTGTTCCGGTCCAATGTCTTCCTGAATTCCGGGGATGCTCTGGAACGGCTCGCCGGAGCCGACACGATTGTTTTCGATAAAACAGGAACGCTTACTCTGCCCGAGATGCGTGTTGCTAATGCGGAAGCGATCCGTCCGGATCTACTGGAAGCGGCAGCGCGTCTCGCCATGTCGAGCCATCATCCCCTAGCGGCCGCCGTCGCTCACGAGGCCAAGAACCGCCGTCCCTTCGAGGATGCTCTCGAAGAAGCCGGCCAGGGTGTCCGCACAATTGTGGACGGGATCGAACTTCGCATCGGAAGCCCCACCTTCTGCGACGCAATCGATCTCGCGGCCGCGACATCGGCAAAGGCGACAGATGCTTCCATGATCGCTTTCGCATATGGCCATGAGCGGGCGATCCTTCTGGTCAGGCAGGCGCTGCGTCCCGATGCGGTGGCGACGGTCAAGGCTCTGCGCGATCTTGGCATCGATTGCCGGATCCTGTCAGGCGACCGCCCCGAGGCTGTCGCACCGATTGCTGCAGTTCTAGACATTGCTGATTGGCATGGCGGCGCCAAGCCTGCCGACAAGATTGCAGAACTCGAACGTCTGAAGGCATCCGGTCGCGAGGTGGTTATGGTCGGCGACGGTCTCAACGATGCGCCCGCGCTTGCCGCCGCCGATGTATCGATCTCACCGATCACGGCCGCCGACCTGACGCAGGCCCATGCCGATGCCGTCTTTCTGGGTGAGAAACTTTCCCCAGTCCTCGATGCGCTCGTCATTGCGCGGCGTGCTCACAACCTCATGCGCCAGAACCTGCTCATCGCCCTGGTCTACAACCTGATCGCCGTCCCGCTTGCCTTTCTCGGCTATGTCACCCCGCTCGTTGCGGCCCTCGCCATGTCGGGTTCATCGAGCCTCGTGACGCTCAATGCATTGCGGGCTCGCCTTGGCAAGACGAAGGGAACACCAGAAACCTCTTACAACCAACCCGCCTCTACAGTGCCGGCCCTGCAAGGAGCCTGACCATGCAAGTTCTGATCTACCTCGTACCGACCGCGCTGCTGCTGGGATTGTCAGGCCTCGCAGCCTTCCTGTGGTCGCTCAAGAATGGTCAGTATGACGACGTGGAAGGTGCGGCCTTGCGCGTGCTGACGGATGATGACATCAAGCCATGACTCTTTCGACAGCCATCCCGCGCGCCGGTCAGCTCGACTGCATGTGCGAGCCGCTTGGAGCGACCGAGCACTCGCGCAATCCCGGCGCAACGGCGCTCCTGGCTATCGGCTTTGCCCTGTCTGTTCTGTCGCAAGTTCTTACCCTGACGATCCTTCCGCTCGCCGGTCTCTCCCTCGCACCCGATGGAGCCTGGGTGAGCCTGCCCTATGCGGCGTTCTATGCCGGTGCTGCGGTCGCAAGTCTGCCCGCATCCCTGCTTCTCGATGCCGTCGGCCGCCGCGCTGCCTTCTCATTGGGCGCCAGTCTCGGCATCGCCGGCGGCTTGGTCCTGGCTTGGTCTTTGATGCAATGGCATTTCGGCGGATTGGTGCTGGGTGCGTTCTGGCTCGGCATCGCCAATGGTTTCAGCCTCTTTTATCGCCACGCGGCAGCGCCGCTGGGAGCCAGGGATACAAGGTCCATTCTGCTGGTGTTCGGCGCAGCCACGCTCGCTGGTCTCGTTGCTCCCACAATCGCGAACGCTGCCGAAGCCATGGCAATTCCACACGCGCTTGTAGGCATGGCCGTTACCGCAGCCTTGGCTCATGTAGGCTCGCTTCTCGCGACAGCCGCCCTGCCTCCGCGCAGGACACATTCCGCCCCCACCGGAACAATCAGCCTCCAGGGCTGGCAGCGCATTCTTTGGCCGAGCCTAATCGGCGCCCTTGGTTGGTTCGCGATGGCTGCGCTGATGGGTGCGACACCCATTGCCATGGTGGGCTGCGGCCTCACCGAGGCTATTACGGGAGCCGTCGCGTGGCATGTGCTTGCCATGTACGCCCCCTCCCTCGCCTTTGCCGCTTTGCCGAAATCGGCCCGTCCCCAATGGATCGCCTTGGGCGGATGCGGGCTGCTGACAGTAGCTGGGATGCTGTTTGTCGTGTCTGGAAGCCCCTTAGGCTTTTCTGCCTCGGCGGCGCTCCTGGGCATCGGCTGGTCCATGGTCACCCTCGGCACCACCCTGTGGGTTCACGAGACAGGGGAACCGTCCCGCTGGCTCCTGGGCCTCCACGACGCTGCCCTGCTCGGATCGGCATTGCTGGGGGCCCTGGCGGCAGGCGCGTTTTCCTGAAAAGGCGGGTTCTTACACCTGTAGGAAGCCTGCCAAGGCTGTGCTAGGAAAGCGTAGGAATGGTGACCGTTTTTCTCGATACCGCTTCGACGGCATCGAGGACGAATCTCCCAGACTGGAGTTTGCTTTTGACCACCCCCCACTCGCCGCCCCACCAGGATGTCAGCTTTGCGCTGCTGGTCGATGCGGTGACGGATTATGCCATCTGCATGCTCGATACCGAAGGGCGGATCATCAGCTGGAACACGGGCGCCGAGCAGATCGGCGGTTGGCGCAGGGACGAAATTCTCGGTCGTCACTTCTCGATATTTCATCCCACTGACGCTCTCGCCAGCGGGAAGACAGAGAAGGAACTCGAGATCGCCCGCGAGACCGGGCGCTTCGAGGAACAAGGCATTCGCCTTCGCAAGGATGGCACGAGCTTCATCGCCCATGTGAGCCTGACACCGCTGAAAAGCGAAAGCGGAGAGCTCTTGGGTTACGCCCAGGTCATCCGGGACATCACCGAGCGTGTCGCGGCCGAGGAAGCGCTCAGGACCCGCGAGGCGCATCTGCGCTCCATCCTGGAGACCGTGCCCGATGCTATGATCGTCATCGACGAGCAGGCGCGCAYCCAATTCTTCAGCGCTGCCGCGGAGCGCCTGTTCGGCTATGATGCCTCCGAGATCATCGGTGAGAACATCAAGATCCTGATGCCGAACMCTTATCGCGATCAGCATGACGACTACATGCATCGCTATCTCTCCACCGGAGAACGCCGGATCATCGGCATCGGGCGTGTCGTCGTCGGCCAGAGCAAGGACGGGGCGACCTTCCCTATCGAGCTGGCGGTAGGTGAAATGCGCTCGAGCGGACAGCGCTATTTCACCGGCTTCATCCGTGACCTGACAGAGAGACAGAAGACAGAAGCGCGGTTGCAGGAATTGCAATCGGAACTCGTACACATGTCACGCTTCACCGCTCTCGGCGAAATGGCCTCCACTCTCGCTCACGAGATCAACCAACCTCTCACGGCCATTGCAAATTATCTGAAGGGCTGCCGCCGTATTCTTCAGCGCATGACAGGCGACGAAGTGCCGATGCTGGAAGGTGCGGTGAACGAGGCCGCCGAACAGGCCTTGCGCGCCGGGCAGGTTATCCGCCATCTGCGCGAGTTCGTCACCCGCGGCGAGAGCGAACGGCATATCGAGAACCTGCCCAAGCTGGTCCAGGAGGCCAGCGCATTGGCGCTTGTCGGCGCTCGCGAGAAAGGCGTGCGTGTCTCTTACCGCTTCGACCCCGACGCACAGCTCGTGCTCGCCGATCGCATTCAGATCCAGCAAGTTCTCCTGAACCTGATCCGCAATGCGATCGAGGCCATGCAGGATGAGCCGCGCCGGGAACTGGTGATCGCCACTCAATCCTCATCGCAGGATGGACTTGTGGAAATCAGCGTCGGTGACACCGGCACCGGCATCGAGCCGCACATTCTGGAGCAGCTGTTCCAACCCTTCATCACCACCAAGAAACATGGCATGGGCGTGGGCTTGTCGATCTGTCGGACAATTGTCGAATCTCATGGCGGCAAGATCTGGATCGAGTCGGATCTCGGAAAAGGAACGACGTTCAGGTTCACTCTCCGTGCCGTCAGTCATGAGGAGTTAGCGAATGCCGAGTGAAGCGGTTGTGCATGTGGTCGATGACGATCTGGCGGTCCGCCAGTCTCTGTCGTTCCTACTGGCATCGGATGGACTGCCCGTCCGCTTGCATGAATCGGCCTCGGCATTCCTCGACAGCGTCAAGCATGCTTCCGACGGGTGCATCGTCACCGATGTTCGCATGCCGGGCATCGATGGAATCCAGTTTCTCCGGCACTTGAAAAGCCGAGGCTTTGCGCTGCCGGTCATCGTCATGACCGGTCATGCAGACGTTCCCCTGGCTGTGGAAGCCATGAAGGAAGGCGCCATCGATTTCATCGAGAAGCCCTTCGACGATGATATTTTCCTCGCGATTGTTCGTGCCGCTCTGAAGCGTCAGGAGAAGCATGCGCACCAGGACGCGCAAACCGCTGAGGTTCGCACCCGTGTTCAGGGATTGTCCGAGCGCGAAAAGCAGGTGCTGGAAGGTCTCGTCGCCGGCAAGGCCAACAAGGTGATCGCCTATGACCTCGGCATCAGCCCGCGAACGGTCGAAATCTATCGTGCGAATGTGATGACGAAGATGCAAGCCTCAAGTCTCTCGGAGCTCGTGCGTATGGCTCTGCTTGTCGGCGTGCAGCCGAGCGGCTCAGGCGAGCGTCCTTAAGGACATTTCCTGAATAGGATCCAGGCCTTGAGTTGAGGCATATCAACCTCTCCACTCAAAGATTGGGATAGGTCTGGGACAATCCTAAGGCCAGGGATCCAGCAGGACCTTATAATGTCCATGACACCAGGGCCGGTCATCGTCGTGGACGACGATGCCGCCGTTCGACAATCATTGAAGTTCGCTCTCGAACTCGAGGGGCTGAACGTGCGCCTTTATGAAGGCGCGGACGAGCTGCTGGCTGAGCCGGAACTGCCGGACAACGGGTGCTTGGTGGTCGATTACTACATGCCCCGGATGAATGGCGTCGAACTCATCGACAGGCTGCGACGACGCCTTGTCAAGCTTCCGGCCATCCTCATCACGGCCAGGGCCACGGATGACATGCGCCGCCGCGCAGCCCGCTCTGGTTTTCGCCAAGTCATTGAAAAGCCTTTGGAAGATGGGACGCTGGTCGACAGCATCCGAGGGGCTCTCACTTCGCCAGGTTAGGCCATAGCCTCCGGCTACGGGGAATCCCTTACGGAGAGCATCTGAATTTTGCGCACCTCATCGGCGGGCTAACTCTGAACTCACGTCAGACACAAACCACCGCCGAGATCCCCATGCAGACCGCGCACGCTTCCATCAGCACTCAAATTGCCCCGAACGCGGCGCTTCTGCGCAACATCTCTTCGCCTAGGTCTGCTCCTGAGCTGGGCACGGCCCGGACAGCGACGAAGGATGAGGAGATCTTTGCTGAGGGTGACCGGGCCGCCTATTTTTACAAGGTGGTTTCCGGCGCGGTGCGCACCTTCAAGCTCCTCAGCGACGGGCGCCGCCAGATCGACGCCTTCCATCTCCCCGGCGATATCTTCGGCCTGGAAACTGGCGAAGAGCACCGCTTCAGCGCCGAGGCCCTGGGCGACGTCACCGTCATTGCCTTCCGCCGTTGCAGCCTGGAGGCCCTCGCCCTGCGAGACCAAGCCTTCGCTCATCAGGTGATCGGGTCCATGATGCAGGCGCTTGAGCGAGCCCAATCTCATATGCTTCTGCTCGGCAGAAAGAATGCTCTGGAAAAGATCGCGACCTTTCTGTTGGTTCTCTCGAAGCGTCTTACCGAGAACGGCCATGTGGACCTTCCCATGTCCCGTACCGATATCGCCGATCATCTCGGTTTGACGATCGAGACTGTTTCGCGCTCTCTGACTCAGTTTGAGCGTCAGGGAGTCATCGAGCTGCCGGCCCACCGTCGTTCCATCATTCTGCGCGACAAGGCTGCTTTGGAGCGTCTCGATACCTGATGCTTGAATTCAGAAGGCGCTACGCTCTTCGTCCTTGCGACGGGTCCGAGCTTCGGCATCGGCCCGCGCGCAGATATCTTTCCAGATATCAAGCTCGCGCTTCGCATCGGCGAGGGCACGGTGGGCAGGCGGCCCGAGGCGATCACTTTCCAAAAGCGCCTCAGCAAGAATCCGTTCGATCACTTGTGCCCGCTCGGCATCCGGCATCGGCACATCCTTGAGAATTTTCTCAGCCGATTCCTTTCGAACCACTTCTGTATCTTGCAGACGCAAAGTGTGCCGTGGGAGGCCAGCGGCCCGCAGGAGCTTGCTCAACCATTGCCCATCCCAGGATGGTGCGCTGGCATAGAGCGCATGATCCCTCAGTACCTCCACCATGCGCCGAGCCAGCTCATCATGCGGCTTGCCTTCCGCAATCAACTGCACCCGCTGAATTTTATGGATCGCCTCCGCCTCAGCCGACCAATCCGTCCATTCAGGCGCAGGCTTGATCAAATGGCTTTCTTCATGCTCGGATGCCGTGACCCAGGCAACTTCGATCGGATAGCTTGTCTTTTCCAGCGATGAGGCCTCGAAATCCAGGAAAACGATTTCAGGCATGTTTCTGCCGCTCACATTTCAAGCCGATACAACTTCAAGAAAGGGAGGCTTGCGGCTGAGTGGCTTTGGCATATTGTCCATCAGCAACTGGATCTTCTCGGCCAGATCGGTCGCGCGATAAGGCTTGTAGAGAAGCTCGACATCACCCAATGCCTCTTCGCTGTCTACATAACCTGTGGTCAGAAGAATCTGGATGTCGGGCCGCTCGCGTTTGATCAGGCGGGCAAGGTCGATGCCCGTCAGTTCTCCAGGCATGCGAACATCTGACAAGACGAGCCGCACTTGATCGTTGGATCTCAGAATTCGGGCAGCTTCATCACCCGTTGCAGCTTCGATGACCTTGAAGTCGAGGGACATGAGGGTCGAGATGGCAACCTGCCGGACAGCGGGATTATCCTCGACGACTAGAACGGTCTGCCCTTCACCGAACGGCTTCGCGACCAAGCCCTGCTTGTCGGCGATGACCTCTGCGGCTCCGTTTGCTCGGGGAAGATAGATGCGGATGGCAGTTCCCTGGCCTGGCACGCTGTCGACTTCCACATGGCCATGGGATTGCTGAACGAAGCCGTAGACCATGCTCAAGCCGAGGCCTGTGCCCTTGCCGCTCTCTTTCGTCGTGAAGAATGGCTCGAAGACACGCTCCAGCACTTCAGGCGGCATTCCAGTGCCGGTATCGCTGACTTCAATGGCGATATAATCGCCCGCACGCTCGGCTCGCCCCTCTTCAAGCGTCTCGCCCTTGACGGAAATGGATAGATCACCGCCTTGGGGCATCGCATCCCGGGCATTGACGGCGAGGTTCAGGAGCGCCGCTTCCAATTGCGCCCGGTCGACCTGGATAGGATGGCCAGCGCCCTGAATATCAAGCTTGACGTTGATGTGCTCGCCAAGTGTTCGGCGCATGAGTTCCAGCAGGCCTGGCATAAGCGCCGCAACATCGATGACCGATACTTGCAACGGCTGGCGCCGTGAAAATGCGAGCAGCCTGTGGGTCAGATCGGCGCAGCGCTGCGCGCCCTCCATCGCCATCCTCACGCGCGGCTCAGCCTTCGCGTTACCCTTGATCGTCTTCTGTAAGAGGTCGAGATTGCCGATCACAACACTCAGCATGTTGTTGAAGTCGTGAGCGATACCGCCGGTCAGTCGGCCTACTGCTTCGAGCTTGCTCGCATGGAGCAGGTTCTGCTCCATCTGCTTGCGCTCGGAGATATCGAACCACATGCCGAAGAACTCACGAGGGCGTCCATTCTCGTCATGCATGAGCATGGTCTGATCAAGGAAGAACCGCTCCGTACCATCAGCGCAGGTCCAGCGATATTCCAAGGTCACGGCTCCCTGATCCGGCAGCTGCTTGAGTTGCGTGAGGATCCGGTCACGGTCATCCGGGTGAATGCGCGAAGCCCAGAAATCGGGCGATGCAAGAAAAGCTCCGGGCGGGAATCCGGTGATCCTCTCGATGCTTTCATTCGTAAAATGAAGCTGGCGGTGATCTTCCTGGACAGACGCCGTATAAAGCGCGATGGGAAGGGATTGAAGGACGATGGACTGGTGCTCCTCGCGACGGCGCAACGCCTGCTCGGTTTTGAGCTTCTCGCTCCGCACCCGGAGGTTCTCCATCAGTAGCCGCCGCTCCTCCTCTCCCTGTCGCCTGATTTCCTCGGTCTTGCGGTAAAGGTCGACGAAGACATCGACCTTCGATTTCAGGATCAAGGGCTCGATCGGCTTGAAGACATAATCCACGGCGCCCGCCGAATAGCCGCGGAAAACATGCATGTCGTCCTTGTTGAACGCCGTCAGGAACAGGATAGGGACGCGCGATGAGCGCGGCCGATTGCGTATGAGGCCCGCAACTTCATAGCCATCCATTCTCGGCATCTGAACATCGAGAAGAATTACCGCAAAGTCGTCCTTCAGAACATGCCTTAAAGCGGCCTCCCCGCAATCGGCGGTAACGATCTCAATGTCGGGAGAGCGAAGAACCTCTTGGACAGCGATGATATTGCGCGGATCATCGTCGACGACAAGAATCTTCGCGAGGACCCGATCGGACATGGCTCGACGCATAGTCTGACTTTCCAGGTCAAACGGTGGCTGCGGCAGTCCGATAGGTTCCATCATGATCTCAGACCGGTCTCTGCTGAGCCATTAGCAACGTCCCTTCCATTCGGCACATAGGTGCTTCGACTCAATTGAACGCGCAAGACGGCGAGAAGTTGATCGAGGTCGACAGGTTTCGAGACATAATCCGTTGCACCCGCCTCAAGGCACTTCTCTCGATCACCCATCATGGCTTTCGCGGTAACGGCGATAAGGGGGATCTCATGGTAACGGGGATCGCTCCGGATCTCCCGCATCGTCTCGTACCCATCCATCTCCGGCATCATGATATCGACCAAGGCAATGTCGACATCCGGCGTTTCCTTCAGGCGATCGATCCCTTCCAAGCCATTCTCGGCGAAGATGACCGTCAATCCATATTGCTCGAGAGCGCTGGTCAGGGAGAAGATATTGCGCATGTCATCATCGATGATGAGCACCTTCTTCCCTTCGAGAGAGCCATCAGCTCTCGACTCGACGATGATCTGGTCGCCATCGGGAATCGCGCTGATCGAACGGTGAAGGAACAGGGCCGTGTCGTTGAGGAGCCGTTCCGACGAACCCTCTCCCTTTACGATCACCGTCGCCGCAATCTGCTCGAGCTTGCGCTCTTCGGACTTGCTCAGATCCTGGCCCGTATAAATGATGATCGGCAGATCCTCACCGCCCTTGGTCTTGCGGATGCGCTCGATGAGTTCAGCCCCCGGCAGGTCCGGCAGGCCCAGATCGACGACGGCGCAATCGAACTGCCGCGCCTGAATCGTTTCAAGCGCACCCTCAGCCGTTCCAACTGCCGTCACATCGACCTTCTCGCTCTTCATGAGTTCTGAAATGCTCATGCGTTGGTTGTCGTCGTCCTCAACCAAAATGAGCTTCTTAACCGGACGATCAATGAAGTCTTTCGTCTTATTGAGCGCTGTCATCAAGGCATCACGGTCAACCGGCTTCTCAAGGAAGCCGAAGGCACCGGCTTTGAGACCGCGCTTCTTCTGGTCATCGACCGAGATGACATGAATTGGAACATGCCGGGTTCTTGGATCGTGCTTCAACAGATCGAGCAACGCCCATCCATCCATATCGGGCAGGCCGATATCGAGTGTGATCGCGTGCGGCTTGTAGCGATGAGCCAACGCCAGCGCGGCTGCGCCATCCATGGCAATYAGGCCCTTGAAACCTTGCTCGCGGGCAAGCTCGAGCAGAACCGATGCGAACATCGCATCGTCCTCGACAATGAGGACAACCTTGTCCCCATTGACGATGGCATGCCTGTCATCGAGAGACGCGGAAAGCGCCATCGCGGCAGGCGGCTGCCGCAGAATGGCAGAAGGCGCTTCCTCCATTCCGGACGAATAGGCATTGCCGTTAGCGCGGGCGCTCAGTGTGGGCGACGGCACTCCGTAGCCGGCAGGCGGCTCGATGGGAAGGAAGAGCGTGAAGGTCGAACCCTGCTCCGGTATGCTCGATACAACGATCTCGCCACCGAGCAGCCGAGCGATCTCACGGCTGATGGACAGGCCGAGACCCGTGCCGCCATATTTCCGGCTCGTCGTGCCGTCGGCTTGCTGGAAGGCCTCGAAGATGATGCGCAGTTTGTCCTCAGGGATACCGATGCCGGTATCGGTGACCGAGATGGAAATCCACTGGCTGCCGGCACGCAGCGGTGAACCCTCTGCGGAACCGATCTGAAGGCTGACCCCACCCTTCTCCGTAAACTTGAAAGCGTTCGAGAGAAGATTGCGGAGAACCTGCTGGAGCCGCTTCGAATCCGTTCGAATGGCTGGCGGAAGCTTGCCATCGACATCTATATGGAAATCGAGCTTCCGATCCTCGGCAATCTGCCGGAATGTCCGCTCCACATGATTGACTAGGTCGCCGAAGCCGACATTGGTGACTTCGAGACTGACGGTGCCGGACTCGATTTTCGACAAGTCTAGAATGTCGTTGATCAAGGAAAGCAGATCGGATCCTGCAGCGTGGATCGTCTTGGCAAACTCCTTCTGCTTGTCCGTGAGATTGCCGTCCGGGTTCTCCGTGAGAAGCTTCGACAGAATCAGAAGCGAGTTGAGCGGTGTACGAAGCTCATGGCTCATGTTGGCTAGGAACTGCGACTTATAGCGTGAGGTCAGGGAAAGCTGTTCGGCTTTCTCCTCGAGAGCGGTCTTGGCAACCGAGACCTCGCGGTTCTTGTCCTCGACTTCCTGCTTCTGCAATTCGAGAAGCCGCGCCTTGTCCTCGAGCTCCTCATTGGTCTTTTGCAACGCTTCCTGTTGCTGGCGCAGGAGTTCCTCCGACTGGCGCAGGGTCGCAGCCTGCTGCTCCAGGCGGTCATTGGTATTCTTCAGCTCTTCCTGCTGGCTTTGAAGCTCGGTCGTCAGAAGTTGCGACTGCTTCAGCAGGCCTTCGGTGCGCATATTGGCGGCAATCGTATTGAGAACGATGCCGATGGACTCGGTCAATTGGTCGAGGAACGACTGATGCGCTTCGGAGAAACGGTTGAAGGAGGCAAGCTCGATTACCGCCTTTACCTCCTGCTCGAAGAGAACTGGCAGGACGATGATGTTCAGGGGTGGAGCCTCACCCAGGCCCGAGCTGATCTTGACGTAATCGCCGGGAGCGCTCGTGAGAAGAATACGCTTCTTCTCATGCGCAACCTGCCCGACCAAGCCTTCCTTCATGCGGAACCGATTGGCGAGCCGCTTCCGTTCGGTGAAGGCGTAGGAGGCAACCAGATCGAGAGCCGGCTCTTCGTCTTCTGCTGCATCGACCGTGTAGAACACACCGTGCTGTGCATTCACCAGCGGCGCAATCTCGGAAAGGATCATGTTCGAGACGGTTGTAAGATCCCGCTCACCCTGCAGCATGCGGGTAAACTTGGTGAGATTGGTCTTGAGCCAATCCTGCTCCGCATTCTTGAGCGTCGTGTCGCGCAAGTTGCGGATCATTTCATTGACGTTGTCCTTGAGGGACGCCAGCTCACCGGAGGCCTCCACCGAAATGGATCGCGTCAGATCGCCCTTCGTCACAGCCGTGGCCACGTCGGCGATAGCACGCACCTGCGTCGTCAGGTTTGCGGCCAGCTGGTTCACGTTATCCGTCAGATCTCGCCAGAGGCCCGCGGCGCCGGGCACCCTCGCCTGTCCACCCAGCTTTCCTTCGACACCCACCTCACGAGCGACGTTCGTCACCTGATCGGCAAAGGTCGCAAGCGTGTCGATCATCTCGTTGATCGTCTCGGCCAAGGCAGCAATCTCACCCTTGGCGTCGACGGTCAGCTTTCGCTTGAGGTCACCCTCCGCAACGGCCGTCACGACGCTGGCGATACCGCGCACCTGACCGGTGAGGTTGTTCGCCATCATATTCACATTGTCAGTCAGATCCTTCCACGTGCCGGCCACGCCGCGCACCTGAGCCTGGCCACCGAGTTTTCCCTCGATGCCCACTTCACGCGCCACGCGCGTCACTTCCGATGCGAAGGAATTCAGCTGATCGACCATGGTATTGATGGTCGATTTGAGTTCGAGGATTTCGCCACGGACATCGACGGTAATCTTCTTCGAAAGATCGCCATTTGCGACAGCGGTCGTGACTTCTGCAATGTTACGCACCTGACCGGTCAGGTTCGCCGCCATCATGTTCACGTTCTCAGTCAGGTCCTTCCAAACGCCGCCGACACCGCGCACCTGGGCCTGTCCACCGAGCTTGCCTTCCGTGCCCACTTCGCGCGCCACGCGGGTCACCTCGCCCGCAAACGAATTGAGCTKGTCGACCATGGTGTTGATGGTGTTCTTCAGCTCCAGAATTTCACCTTCAACGGCCACAGTGATCTTCTTTGAAAGGTCGCCCATGGCGACAGCGGTGGTCACCTCCGCGATGTTACGGACCTGTCCGGTGAGGTTCGCTGCCATCATATTGACGTTGTCCGTGAGATCCTTCCACGTTCCGGCCACGCCGCGCACCTGCGCTTGGCCGCCAAGTTTGCCCTCTGACCCCACTTCCTTCGCCACGCGGGTCACCTCGCCCGCAAACGAATTGAGCTGATCCACCATGGTGTTAATGGTGTTCTTGAGCTCTAAGATTTCGCCCTTCACATCGACGGTGATCTTTTTAGAGAGATCGCCCATGGCGACGGCGGTCGTGACTTCCGCGATGTTACGCACCTGACCGGTCAGGTTTGCGGCCATCAGATTCACGTTGTCCGTGAGGTCTTTCCAAGTTCCCGCGACACCTTCCACGCGCGCCTGACCACCGAGCTTTCCTTCGGAGCCCACCTCGCGGGCCACGCGGGTCACTTCCGAGGCAAAGGAGTTCAACTGGTCCACCATGGTGTTGATGGTGTTCTTCAGTTCAAGGATTTCGCCGCGCACCTCGACGGTGATCTTCTTGGAGAGATCGCCATTTGCGACTGCCGTTGTGACTTCGGCGATATTTCGCACCTGTCCCGTTAGGTTGGCCGCCATGAGGTTCACATTATCGGTGAGGTCCTTCCAAGTTCCGGCCACGCCGCGCACCTGGGCCTGACCACCAAGCTTGCCCTCGGAGCCCACCTCGCGGGCCACGCGCGTCACTTCCGAGGCGAAGGAATTGAGCTGATCCACCATCGTGTTGATGGTGTTCTTCAGCTCCGAGATTTCACCACGCACCTCCACAGTGATTTTCTTCGAAAGATCGCCATTTGCGACAGCCGTCGTGACTTCTGCAATGTTACGAACCTGACCGGTCAGGTTCGCCGCCATCATGTTCACGTTCTCGGTTAAGTCGCGCCAGACACCACCGACGCCTTCGACCTGCGCCTGCCCTCCGAGCTTGCCTTCTGAACCGACCTCCTTGGCGACACGCGTCACTTCCGATGCGAAGGAATTGAGCTGATCCACCATGGTGTTGATCGTAGATTTCAAGGCAAGAATCTCGCCTTTCACATCGACCGTGATTTTCTTGGAAAGATCACCCCGCGCGACGGCGGTCGTGACCTCTGCGATGTTACGCACCTGACCGGTCAGGTTCGCGGCCATCATGTTCACGTTCTCGGTGAGATCCTTCCAGACGCCGCCGACGCCGCGCACCTGGGCCTGTCCGCCGAGCTTGCCTTCCGTGCCCACTTCGCGCGCCACGCGSGTCACTTCGCCCGCGAAGSMGTTGAGCTGRTCSACCATCGTGTTGATGGTGTYCTTRAGCTCCAGRATTTCGCCGCGTACTTCTACGGTAATCTTCTTGGAGAGATCGCCCATGGCGACAGCCGTCGTGACCTCGGCAATGTTACGGACCTGACCGGTCAGGTTGGCCGCCATGAGATTCACGTTATCGGTGAGATCCTTCCAGGTGCCGGCGACACCCTTGACCTTGGCCTGCCCACCGAGCTTACCTTCGGAGCCCACCTCGCGCGCCACACGGGTGACTTCCGACGCGAAGCTACCGAGCTGGCCCACCATGGTGTTCACGACCTTGCCGATCCGCAAGAACTCGCCGCGCAAGGGGCGCCCTTCGGTTTCAAGCTCGATAGTCTGGCTGAGATCGCCCTTTGCCACGGCGCCGATCACGCGGGCCACTTCGATTGTCGGCTGCACAATGTCGCCGATCATGGAATTGACCGAGTCGACGCACTCGCTCCAGCATCCGGTTGCACCGGCAAGACGCCCGCGCTCGCCAATCCTGCCTTCCTTGCCGACGACCTTTGCCACGCGCTCCAGCTCACTGGCGAGCCCCTGGTTCAGGTCGGCGATATCGTTGAAGGCCTCTGCGATCTCGCCATCGATCCCGATCATGTCGGATGGCAGGCGGGCGGAGAAATCGCCTTTCCGGAAAGCACGCAGAACTTTAAGAAGCAGCTTGGGATCAAGCTGCGGAGCAGCGGTTTCGACTTGTGGCATGCAGCCCCCCATTACACATCCGGGCAACGGGCCCGGCACCCCTTTATGCAAGGGCATCCGGCGGGCGTTTTAAGGACCTCTGGACGGATGCCAACCATCCATAACGTAGGCTCGGATAGAAAGTTCCAAGGGGGAGTTAGCCTAAAATTTCCAATCGGAACGTGTAACGTTAGATTGGATCAAACGGGCGTCGCATGGCCATTTCAAGTCGTCAGATGGAGCTCGCGATCCCAAGGCGGATTGGCTCCGAACCGTTGTGCCAGAAAGTCGACGAAGGCCCTCACCTTCGCCGGGGGGTGTCTGTTCGAAGGATAGACGGCAAAGACACCGGGAAGCTCCAGAGACGGATGGTCGAGAGCGAGTGCAACGAGTCGCCCTGCTCGGAGTTCATCGCCGACGACGAATGTCGGCTCGTAAATAAGCCCCTGCCCGCCAACGGCTGCCGCAACCAGGGCATCGCCGTTGTTGACCATCAGATTGCCTTTGATCGACACCTTCACGCGGCCATCCGCTTCGAAGGACCATTCCTGTGGCCCCAAGGCCTTCGAGAGCGTGTAGCCCAGGCAATTATGAGCGGCGAGATCGGCAACCGTCTTCGGCATGCCTCGCTCGGCAAGGTAGCCGGGCGATCCGCACACGGCGAGGCGACATGGAGCGAGCCTGCGCGCGATCATCGTCGAATCCCGCAACCGACCGATCCGCACCGCCACGTCCCAGCCCTCCTCGATCAGATCGACGAAGCGGTCGTTCAAACCAAGATCGATGGTGACGGATGGATGCAGACGGGAGAATTCGGCAAGAAGGGGAGCGACCTCCCGGAAACCGAATGACACCGGAGCATTGACTCGCAAGACGCCGCGCACCTCCAGCCGGTCCGCCGAGGCTGCCGCTTCCGCCTCCTCGACCTCTGACAAAATCCGCTCGGCGCTTTCGAGATAGCGTCTGCCGGCCTCGGTCAAGGTCAGGCGCCTCGTGGTTCGGTGCAGCAGCTTGACGCCGAGGCGCTCCTCAATGGCACCGACATGCTTGGTGGCCATGGTCTGCGAAATGCCCAAGGCCCGCGCTGCGGCGGACAGACTGCCGAGAGCGGCAACGCGAACGAAGATCTGCATGCCGGTAATACGATCGAGCATAAACCTCACTCCTCAGGTGTGAAGTCTTATTCGATCCATCTGGATTATCAACTTGATAGGATAAGATATATGGCGAGGACTGAATGCCCAGTCGGTTCGTGATAATTTTCGAGAAAGCGGATCCATCCTCCGGTGGAAAACGAGGTTGAGCCAAGGGTCGAAGCCAAGAGGGTACTATGGAGCTTGGGGTCTACACTTTTGCTGAGAGAACACCCGATCCTGCAACAGGTCACTTGGTCAGCCCCGCACAACGCCTGCGGGATCTGGTGGAGGAGATCGAGCTTGCCGATCAGGTTGGCCTCGATGTCTTCGGGCTTGGCGAGCACCATCGTCTGGATTATGTGGTCTCCGCGCCGGCGGTCGTTCTTGCCGCCGCGGCCGAGCGTACCAAGACCATTCGGCTGACGAGCGCCGTAACCGTCCTCAGCTCCGACGATCCGGTCCGCGTCTTCCAGAGCTTCGCGACCGTCGATCTCCTGTCCAATGGACGAGCGGAAATCATGGCGGGGCGCGGGTCATTCATCGAGTCATTTCCACTCTTCGGATACGACCTCGATGATTATGACACCCTGTTTGCCGAGAAGCTCGATCTGCTGTTGAAGATCAGGGACGAGGAACGCGTCACTTGGTCAGGCCACCACAGGCCTGCTTTGCAGAACCAGGCCGTCTATCCCCGGTCGGTGCAAAATCCGCTGCCTGTTTGGATTGCGGTGGGTGGAACACCTCAATCGGTAGTGAGGGCTGGGACGCTCGGTCTTCCTCTTGCAGTCGCCATCATCGGCGGCGAGCCCGAGCGCTTCGCGCCGCTTGTGTCTCTTTATCGTGAGGCTGGCCGTCGCGCGGGGCATGATCCGTCCCGCCTCAAGGTCGGCATCAATACTCATGCCTATGTGGCTCCCGATTCCCAGCAGGCGGCGGACGAGTTCTTTCCACCTTATGCGCAGGTCATGTCGAAGCTCGGTCGCGAGCGCGGCTGGGGTCCGACGACCCGCGAGCATTTCGATGCGCTTCGCTCTCCGCGTGGCGCCCTTGCGGTCGGTGATCCCCAGGAAGTGATCGACAAGATCCTCTTCCAGTACGAGATCTTCAGCCATGACCGCTACCTTGCCCAGTTCAGCGTTGGCACCATGCCGCACGCTCAAATCATGCGCAGCATCGAGTTGTTCGGAACGAAGGTTGCGCCAGTCATTCGCAAGGAAATCGCCGATCGTAAAGCTGGCGATGCGGCACATCCGGCAGAGCCTCGATAGTCAGATGAGGGGATCGATTGAAGACTTCCCGCATTGAACAATTGCTACTAGCGGCGCGCATTTAAGATTCTTCTGAGGCCGGTATAGGCAGGAACAATTTTCACATATATATAGCAGCAATAGAATAATTTCACATAAGGAAACGTGAAATGGCTGCACGTGGTGCTTTGGATCTGATCGGTAGAACGCCTCTCGTCGAGGTGACGAGCCTGAATGTCGGTCCGTGCCGCCTTTTCCTGAAGCTTGAAAGCGCCAACCCCAGCGGCTCCATCAAGGACCGCCCTGCCCGCGCCATGATCGAAGCGGCCGAGGCGAATGGCAGTCTGAAGCCCGGTGGGACGATCGTGGAGGCAACCGCCGGAAACACCGGTGTTGGCCTTGCTCTCGTCGGCGCCAGCAAGGGATACCGCACGCTTCTCGTGGTGCCTGACAAGATGTCCAGGGAGAAGGTTCTCCACGCTAAGGCATTAGGTGCCGAGGTCGTGATTACCCGGTCCGACGTGGGCAAGGGACACCCCGACTATTATCAGGACCTGGCACTAGAGATCACGCGCAAGACGCCTGGGGCGGTCTACATCAACCAGTTCGAGAATCCGGCCAACCCCGCGGCCCATGAGGCGAGCACGGGCCCGGAAATCCTTGAGCAGATGGATAGCGACCTCGATGCTGTCGTCGTCGGTGTAGGCTCCGGTGGCACCCTCAGCGGGATCGGGCGCTATCTTAAAAAGGCGTCCCCCAAGACCGAGATGATCCTTGCCGATCCGGCAGGCTCCATTCTCGCGCCCCTTGTCGAGACGGGACAGATGACGGAGGCCGGCTCCTGGGCCGTCGAAGGCATCGGCGAGGATTTCGTGCCTCCGAACTGTGATCTCTCGCTCGTGAAGAAGGCTTATTCCGTCAGTGACAAGGAAAGCTTCGCGACCGCTCGCGATCTTCTTCGCAAGGAAGGCATCCTTGCCGGCTCCTCCTCCGGTACGCTGCTGGCCGCAGCTCTACGCTACTGCCGCGAGCAGACCGAGCCCAAGCGCGTCGTCACGCTCGTCTGCGATACGGGCGCCAAGTATCTGTCGAAGGTGTTCAATGACGCCTTTATCGCTCAGGAAGGTTGGCTCGACCGCAAGCCCACCGACCGCGCGCGCGATGTCGTCATCAACCCCTTCGGCGAAGGCGCCACGATCTTCGTTTCGCCCACCGAGACGCTGAAATCCGCCTTCGCGCGCATGCGCTCCTCCGACATTTCCCAATTGCCCGTCATCGAGGATGGCCGTGTCATCGGCTTGATCGATGAGAGCGACATCCTCAATGCCCTCGTCGCGAATGAGCATGAACCGCAATCGGTCTTCAACAAGCAGGTCCGCGAGGTGATGGTCACGCGTCTGCAAACGATCTCCGCCGATGCGCCAGTCACGGATCTTCTTCCGCTCTTCGCCGCCGGCCTCGTGCCGGTGATCATGGACGGCGACACCTTCGTCGGTCTCGCCACTCGCATCGATCTCATCAACTTCTTCCGGATCCAGGCTCAATGAACGCCCGTAACCAACTTGCCTTCGCAACCCGCTGCATTCATGCCGGCCAAGCACCTGATCCGACCACGGGCGCGGTGATGATGCCGATCTATGCCACATCCACCTTCGTTCAGGAAAGTCCCGGCGTGCATAAGGGCTTCGAATACGCCCGCTCGCAAAATCCAACCCGCATGGCCTTCGAGCGCTGCATCGCGGATCTCGAAGGCGGCACGGCGGCTTTCGCATTCTCCTCGGGGCTGGCTGCGAGCGCGACCGTGCTGGACATGCTGGATCAGGGATCGCACATCGTCGCCTCGGACGACCTCTATGGCGGCACCCGCCGGCTTTTCGAGCGCGTGCGCAAGCAATCGGCAGGCCTCGAGATCACCTATGTCGATCTCGGCGATACCAATGCTGTCAAAGCCGCCCTGCGGCCAAACACCCGGCTCGTCTGGGTCGAGACCCCGACCAATCCCCTTCTGAAGCTTGCCGACTTGGAAGCGATTGCGAACGCAACGCGCGGCCATGGGACCCTGCTTGTTGCCGACAACACCTTCGCCAGCCCCTGGGTGCAGCGCCCGCTGGAATTCGGCTTCGACATCGTCATCCATTCCACGACCAAGTACCTGAACGGCCACTCGGACATGGTCGGCGGTGTCGTCGTGGTGGGGCAGAAGCAGGATGTGCGGGAGAAGATCGGTTTTCTTCAGAACGCCGTCGGCTCGATCTCCGGCCCATTCGACAGCTTCCTCGCCCTGCGTGGGCTGAAAACCCTTTCGCTTCGCATGGAGCGGCACTGCACATCCGCCCTGAAGATCGCCGAGTTTCTAGAGTCTCATCCGCAGGTGGATAGCGTCATCTATCCCGGCCTCGCCTCTCATCCTCAGCATGAACTGGCAAAGCGCCAGATGCGCGGTTTCGGCGGCATCATCTCAGCCCGCATCAAAGGAGGCCTTGATGGCGCAACCCGCTTCCTGGAGCGCTGCCAGCTGTTCACCCTGGCGGAAAGCCTCGGCGGCGTCGAGAGCCTGATCGAACATCCTGCGATCATGACCCACGCGTCGGTACCAGCCCAGGTGCGTGCGGAGCTGGGCATCGATGATGGCTTGGTGCGGCTCTCCGTCGGCATCGAAGATGCCGACGATCTGATCCAGGACCTTCGTTCCGCCCTGGCCTGACATCCACCGCATCTTAATGAAAGGCTCCAGACTGGCTCTGGGCCTTCCAGGCTTAATGCAATTTCGATGTCATCCGCTTGATTGTCGCATCGAGCAAGGCGACGGCCATGTCTCTGCTGGCCGCGGCCAACACGGATATGCCCGTTTCACCTTTGGTTTCACTCGCCGTTTCTAAAACAGCATAATAAGCCAGGTCCCGTTTCGGGCCGCTCGCCTCCATTTTCAAGGCGCTGATTGCTTCGACGATGCCCGCATACTGCCCGGCATCGACGAGGTCGCGAGCTCTTCTCAAAAGACCAAGCACGCTAATCTGATTGTCCATCACAATAGCCCCGCTTCAGACCGGTTATGGTTATTTGGCCCGGCCAGTCATTCGAGAATGATGGAGTCGGCATACGTCGACAAGATCTTCGATMGTCAGAGGCGTGCGACATTTCGTGTTTCAACGTTGCGGCGGCACCTCTGGATTTGACAACCTAGAGCATTCCCCGGCGACCGCTCAGTCACATTGCTTGTGCTTGAGGCCGATCACAACTCACTGGAATCAGTTCCGGCAATTACACCTAAGCACAGGCCGCAGCGATGCACAGGCTCCGACACAGGCCTCCATGTCCCTCTGACACACGAAGGCAGGATCCGGTTTGACGAACTTGGAAGGTTCCGTGTGTCCATACCCCACAAACGAACTTCGAGGCCTCCCAGCCGCGTGCGCATACTCCAAAGAAGGATACTCCTCCGGCTTAACGCCTCCCAATGCACCGCCACATGCCGGCTAAGCTGAAGGCGGGAGGAAAAACGTTCTCCTCTTATAATATCGAAGGCGCCGACGCCGTGCCGGTCGCGTACTCTATAGCGGCGCCGAGGAAGGGCAGTTTTTCATCTAGACTATAGGCCTTGAGGCTACACTCATTTAGCTCTGCGAGGAGAAACTTGAGCATATCGATCCGGTTTTCTCAGTCGGACCGATCTATTCAGAGAATAATATTTATGAGCCGATTTGGCTGCTACTGAGTGGGTAGGAAAGAACCAGAATATTCGTAGCTACTACTTTAGCGAGCTGGTTTCCACGTTGACAGAAACATGCCCGATATTCAGGCTCACTGCAGAACAAGAAGGCACGGCCAGTGTCGAAACAAACAGGGCGGAAAGCATCTTTGGAGGCTAGTAATGGCCCTAGAAAGACTGGACTCTAAGCGGATCGCTTGCGCGAAACGCGCGTATACCACCCGCCGTGTACCTCCCCAAGTAATGTCAAGCTTAATCACCGATCCCGCGACGGCTCCAACATCTGGCGATTTGGTTCTGGCGCGTATCGATGAGTTGGGCAAACAACGGCGTATCGAATTGACCGATGGACGGCGTGCTCATCTCTTCCCTGGAGACGAAGTCGTCGTCTGCTTTGGAAATCGATATGCACCTGATCAGTATGAAGGGCTGATCGGAGAGGACTTAAGCAGCTGCGATCTCGTCGCCGCCGGCGGCATCGCATCATGCGAAGTCACGCGAAACGAGAAAATGATTCCGTCGACGCGAATTACACCAATCGGTCTCATCGCCGATGCCGATGGCAACCGCTTGAACCTCAAGAACTTCGCCGTAAACGCACCGGCTCCGACGAACCCGATCAAGGTCATTCTTTCCCTCGGAACCTCGATGAACGCCGGCAAAACCTTCACCTCGACGTCGCTGGTGAGAGGCTTCAAAGGATCGGGCTATCGGGTGGCCGCCATCAAAGCCACCGGAACCGGCTCCGGAAACGATCTTTGGATCGTGCGTGATGCAGGAGCCGATGTCGTTCTCGATTTCACGGATGGCGGGCTTGCGAGCACGTACCTGATCCCCCTCGACGACATCGTCGCCTCGACCCAGCGCTTGATCTACAGCGCAGCACAGCAAGGCTGTGAAGTCGCGGTTGTCGAAGTCGCCGACGGGTTGCAACACCTTGAAACCGCGGACGTCATCCAAGCGGAGGGACTCTGGGCTGATTGTGTCGGCGTCATATTCGCCGCCTATGATTCGATGGGCGCGAAATGCGGTGTCGATATGCTGAAGGCGGCCGGCCACAACGTGCTGGCCATCAGCGGCCGCCTGACGCAATCGCCCTTGATGATGCGTGAAACCCAGCGCTCGACAGGTCTTCCCGTTTATACACCATGGGAAATCCAGGATGGCGCAATCACGTCTCTGATCATGAACCCTGCTGGAACCGCCCCGCGAGCTGAAATCGATCCTCATCACATCGAGATTCTGCGCGGCGAAGACGTGATGCTCAATGGCCCGGCCAAGATCCAGGTACATGTGAACGAGGAAGCCTCGCCCTCGACAATGTTGAAAGCTGATGGTGAGAACAGTGCATGTGAACTGCTGAAGGCTCTCGTCGAGAAAGTCATGACGATAGAAATATCGAGCCTTTGTGGAGCTGGTGTACGAGAGCGCGGCCCGACCCGTGTCAACCGCCGCAACGGATACAGAAGACAGCATTGGGAAACGGGCGTCGGCCGGATCGAAGTCAGCGTTCCGCGAGTTCGAAAGGGCGGGTATCACCCCATCTTCCTTCGCAGCAACAGCGTATCGGCGGAAGAAATGATGCAGCTCGTGTCCCAGGCCGCCGAATGGGATGCGACACCGCTTGACCTGGAGCGACTGCTCGAGCGGCTTGGAGTGCCTCAGGTCTCCTCGGAAACGGTTTCCTATCTGAGTATCGAAGTGAAACAGAAAGCCCAGCAGATCGGCCTGCAAGCACTCCGCAGCAGCTCTCCTCTCATGGCCGGCAAGTTACGGGCGATCTCCAACAGGCGCTCCATCAAGGAAGAATATGGCGTGATGGCGGGCTACGGCGACGATCATGACGAGATGGACCCATTTGTCCGGATCGAAACAATGCCGATCGGACGTGCCCGTGGCACATCGGGCGTGGGCTAGGAAGAGCCCGGCACCCGGGAATGCGAGTGAGAGGCCGAGGCTGCGCAGGTGAGAACCTGTGCAGCTCACCGCGTTAAGAACGTACGACTGGATCTCATGATCGTGCCGCTGGCGCGAAGACGCCTGCGCCCAGATCGAAAATAAATGGGGCGAAGCAACCTACACCAAGAGGGTGCGTCAGTGTCGACACGAAACAGGATCATGAGAGCGATCGGCATTGTCCGCGGTCGTATCGTTCTGGCCTATTTAGCCCTACTGATCACTCTCGCCCTAGGCTTGAGCGCAGCGGTCAGCTACGCCCGCGAGCGCGATTCCGACAAGGTTGTCGCCAACCTCCGCGGGTATCAAATCACCGTCTATACCTATCACCCAACCGGATGCTCTGACCCGTCATTGCTCTTCGTTTTTCACGGCCTTAGTCGGAATGCAGCCTCGTATCGCAACTCCGCGCGCAAACTGGCGGACGAGAGGTGCATGATCGTCTTCGCTCCGCTTTTTGATAAGGACCGGTTCCCAAGCTGGCGTTATCAGAGAGGCGGCATCGTGTACGATCAACAGCTGCTGCCCCGCGAGCAGTGGACCACATCGATAGTCTCCGATCTCATCGCCTGGGCGAAGCAATCCGAGAGCCTCCCCAATGCGCCTTACTACTTGTTCGGTCATTCAGCTGGCGCCCAGTTCCTGTCGCGTGTCGCGGCCTTTCAGCCTCCGCTCGATGCATCGCGAATCGTGATTGCCAACCCATCCACCTACGTGCTGCCCACGACAAAGGAACCCGTGCCCTACGGATTGGGCGGGATGTACGACCCAGTGGAAGGAGAGAAGCGGTTGAAAGCCTACCTTGAGCTTCCGATCACGATCTACCTGGGCGAGGACGATACCGGTGACGAAGACCTCGCTCAGACTTCATCGGCGATGCGGCAAGGAGAGAACCGTCTGGAGCGCGGCGAACTGACATTTGAATCAGCAAAATCGCTTGCGCAGGCGAAAGGCTGGGACTTCCGTTGGAGCCTGGTAAGAGCTCCGGGCGTCGGGCACACCGCGCGTGGCATGCTTGGGACCGACAAGATGATAGAGGTCTTTGCCCTTAAGGAGCCGGAGATGGCAAACTAATCGGCAGGGAAAACTTGAAAAGAATGAATCTCATAACGTGAGCGGTGAGAAAACATCGAGCTGAGAGACCCTGCTGCATCCGCCCGCGCCCATAGCGAATTAAAGCAAGGCCCGCTAGGAAAAGCGCTCTCTCAGCGCTGAACTCATTACCACCTCGCCGGTGCGAATTTAAAATTCCAGTGCGTTGGGCATCACCTACAGGCTTCTGCAACTGATCATACAATCCGCTGGGCGGTTTCAGGCTAGGTATTGCTCACTCTAACACGAGTATTAATCGCTTCGGACTACATCACCAGCGCAGTGGAAATTCCCCGCTATGCCCAGCAAACTGATGTGAGTTGAAGCAGACCAACGATTGAACATATAAAGGTGATGCATGTCGGAGCTCCTGCTTGAGATCCAGGGCATTCTTCAGGGCGCCACGCAATTCTTCGCCGACATCCCATTCTGGTTGGCTGTCTTGGCCGTCATCTCGCCTACGCTTATTTCGATTTTGACCCGCAGCCCTTTCATCATTTCACTAACCGCCACCCTCAGCATCACATGTGTCCTTCTCAGCGCCCCACATAGTGCTGCAACGGCTCAACCGCTTACGATTTTGGCGTTCGGGGCGACTTTTCTCGTCGCGTGCATGGTCGTGAACCAGCGCCGTTATGCAATAGCCCTTACCGATATTCAGGGTCGCCTGAACCATATGGAGGAGATGCTGACGGAATCCTTTGCGAGAATCCAAGAGCGGGCCAACATTTTTGATCATGGGACGGAGGAAGCACGCCTAGCCTTCCATGAAGCCCAGGAATCATTCGCCCGGATACGTAAAGGATTCTTCCGTATACGAAGAGCTGTCGACGCTATACAGGCATCCCAGCAATCTCTTGAAAATGCGGTGTCGACGCTATCGTCTCGGCTCGATGAAGAAATATCCAGAAGCACGTCGGAGAAAGCTACGGAACCGAGTATGAAGGCCCTCCCCTTCGTTTTGCCGTCTACAGCCAGAAAATCACTCCCGGTAGAATGAACGCGTGTCTTCTCTCGGCCTATGCTGCATATGCATCAGGGTTGTGCACTGCACTTTCTCAAAATCTGCCGCCTCGAAGCCTAATTGACTTCAGCATGAAGTGGATGCTTACCCCGATTTAGTCTGAGATTTTGCAGCCCTCCTGTGGTTATCTTTGAAAGTGCCTTTCTAAGTATTTGTAGAGCTTGAGTTGGATCTACAGCAGGGCAATTCATGTAGCGAATACCATTGAGAGCATACCATGACGACGGGCCTCGTTTATATCTGGGAAGCCTCTGGTACGGAATTCACGGGCGGGAAGCTGCGGGCAGCTCCCATCGAGTTACCTCATTTGCGCCCTCCGGCGAAGCAGCAGGTCGGACTACGCGGTCGCTACGTCGACGTTTTCAATTTCCATGATGTCGGCGATGGGACAGCGCCCGATTTCGAGCGGACGTCGTCAAGAGCCGAACAAACGGAGCCGGGAGAATTCGTCGACTATATGTTCGAGCCATGTGCCGGCGGACTTGTTGGCGGCGTAGAAGAACGCTTGTCGGCCTCCCGCTTCGCAGAGGTGAATGCTTACTATCACATTTCTCTCATGGCTGAGCGGATAGATAACGTCCTACTTCAGCTTGGTGAGAAGGCTCTTCCGAAAATCCAGGCCATCGTCAACGCGCATGAGCCTGCACAGAATAAATCGAAAAAAAGTCGCCCCGGCAAAGCTGGCACAAATTCTCCGAAACCTGTTTCGGGCGTTGCTTACCGCTACCCGGTAAAAGGCCTTGATGATCCGAGCGGAATGTTGATCCCCCGCTATGGAGAGCTGCTGTTCGGACCGGGATCCACCTGGACGGACAAAGGCTGGCTGTCCCGCATTTCCGGCGGCACGTACTTGTGCAATCCTGCCCATATCGCCGGGTTCATATACCAGGGATATGGCCGCCATGTTGTGCGCCACATCGCAGACATTCATGCTGATGCCCTCTCCGCACCGCACACGGAACCGAGCCGAGGTGGGGCTCTCGAAGCTGCACTAACCTCGTACCTGGCGGCATCGATGCTTTCCACTCCCCATATCTGGTGCTGGCATCAGCATTATGGCCCTGAATATTCCGATGCAGAAAGCTTAGCGCACAACCTCCATATGAGCGATGTCGATGCGTTTATGACGCGTTCAGACGCATTCGCCACACGTGTTTTGTCGGGCTGTCTTTGGGACCTTCACAAAAAGCTCTCCGCCGATGGCATCGACTGTCTGAAATTGATCATCTCGGCTCTCTATAATCTGGGCCGGCTTACGAATCATCCCTTCAAGCCGGATGCTGCGCAAACCCGGCATATCCGGTCATCGGCCGAGAACTTTGCCTCTTGCCTGGTTCATGCCGCTCGCGAGAAATTCGATTTCCGCTGCGAACAGCTCGTGCTCGAAGTTTTAAAAAGCCGCGGGTTGAAATTCGAACCCTCCATTCTCGACCAGCTGATCGCGCCAGCGATTCCTGATGAGGCCATTCCTGAATCGGTCTCAGCGGAGGTCGAGTTCCATATCACCAGAATTAGAAGCCAGTTCGAAGATGCCATCATCCCGGAAGATGGTGATTTTGTAGATCCCGACGAACTTGCGCGCCACATCGCCAAGTCATCATCACCTTATGATGTCTCAGCGGTCGGCGATGTGATGCCGGGAATGCGGATGCGGCACCGAATTCGAAAATTCGGGGAGGATTATCCCTTCGCATGGGTAAAGCCGATCCTCGCCGGTTCGTCCGTCGTGACAGGGAACCTCGAAGGACCATTCTCCAAGGAATCCGAGAAGCTGGAGACAACCAGAAACTTCTCATACCAGGTCAATCCAAAACTGGTTTCCGTTATAAATCGCGGTGGGTTCAACGCCATGACGATCGCCAATAACCACATTCAGGATTGTGGTCGCGGCGGCGTCATTGAGACGATCGACGCACTGGATAAATACCATATCCAAGCATATGGCGGCGGGCGCAATGAAGGATCTGCGCATACTCCAGCAATTTGGGACGGTGTGAGAAACCGTATCGGCCTGCTCGGCTATTATTGGAACGGGAGAACTGCTGCACGAGGCGACCTGCCCGGCTCTGCTCGGGACCTATCACATCTCGTTCAACGTGACATGGCATTGCTGCGCCCCTTGGTCGATCGCATCGTCGTGATGGTGCACTGGGGCATCCCTTACGAACGCTCTCCCTTGGAGGAGGACCGCGCGAAAGCACGTCGCTTTATCGACCTTGGTGCCGACGCAGTGATCGGACATCACCCTCACATTCTGCAGCCGATAGAGATCTATAAGGGGCGGCCTATACTATACAGTGTCGGCAACTTCGCTTTCGGATCTGGGAACAGCAAGGCCGAGTCGATCCTGCCCTGCCTTCGCTTCCATCAATCAGGCATCGAGATGGATGTCTTTCCCATCTATGTCCAGAACAGAGACCCAAGGCTCAATTATCAGCCGAAGGTGATTGGCGGCACATCCGGGAGAGCGACAATAGACCGCTTACTTTCCATGTCGCCAAATCTGGAGTGTAAGATCGAGAGACAAGACTATTGCCTCCGCTTGTCTATCAGCGATGAAATAGTCGAATGATGTCGGCTGTTACACCAAATAGTTTTATGGAGGCAGGTCCAGGCTCTTGGCTTAGAGACACTCTAAATGGCAACCTCCCTTCAGTGATCCAGGTTATTGAACTCAAGAGCCTATCATGAATGAGCCCATCCTCTGGACTGCGGAAGAAGTTCAACGTGTCACCGGCGGAAGCTGGCTCGATGGGATCCCTCATAGCATGGGATATCGACGATGCACGTTTCCAACGAAGTATCTCGATTCTGATTGCATCGTTCTTCACGTGCATGGAGCTGGATGGCCAGAGAAATGCATTGTCGGCTCTCATCAAGAAGGTATGACTTCCGACGACCTGATACGTCGCATTGAGAATTATTCAAACACGCTGGTCATCACGTCTCAGAAGCCGACGATGCCAACCAATACTCCGGTTCTCGTCGTCCGCTCAACATACGACGCCCTATTCTCTTTGGCAGCGTACCAGCGCGCCCGCTATGAAGGGCGCATCATCGGCATCACGGGAACTGCCGGTAAGAGTTCGACGCGCGACTTCCTTGCTGCCCTTCTCAGGACGAAAGGACCCACATTCGCTTCTTTCGGCAATTGGAACGCCATTGAAGGGAACGCCCTTTCTCTCGCTAACCTTCCACCCAAGGGTGAACTGGCCGTTATCGAAATCAGCGCCGGAGCGATCGATGGCCTGCGCAGGCGCAACGCATTGGAAATGGTTCGTCACCATGATGCGATCATCACATCTATTGGAGTGAATCTCACATCGAAGACCCCGACGGCCAAATACGTCGCCGAAATCAAGTCGATGCTGTTTTCATCTCTTCCTGCCGATGGCTGCGCTTATTTTAGCTCGGCGGTACAGGAAATTGAGACTTTGATCGCAGCGGCAGGAGATCATAAACGACGTATTGTTGGAGCCCCCGACGAAAGCAGCGTATCTGTTGAGATCGTTGGCGAGGAGCTCGGCAAAACGCATCTGCGTATTTCATTCCTTGATTATACTGCGGAAGTATCAACGAACATCATCGGATCAGGCCAGTTAAGCAACCTGGCCCTTGCATTGCAATGTGCGATCGATCTTGGCGCGGATCCAAGAAAACTGGTGGAGAAAGTTTCTGAGATCACGCTCACAAAACGCAAAATGGAAGTGAAGAAGTACACGATAGACGACAAGAGAGTTCACCTCCTGAACGACTGCCACAACGCGACCCTTGTGTCATTCTCAAGTGCATTGAACTACTTGAGCCGAGTCTCACGCGGTTTCAGAAACCAGATCTTCGTGATCGGAAAGATCGTTCATATTGAAGGCTGGGAAAAGCACGTTTACGAAACGCTTTCTCGTGAGCTGAAACGGTGCGAACCGAAGACCATCATTCTCTTCGCAGATGGCCTCGATCCACTTGAGCGCGAGCTAAGATCGTTGAATGTAGATGTCTTGAGAGCGAGCGACGCAAAACAGGCTCTGAAGCTGATCAGAAAAAATATCACAGACCAAACACTGATTTTCCTGAAGGGTTCTCACCGCGGCACAGAGATGCGGGAAYTAGGCGATTCCCTTCAGAAGCATCTGAGAAACCGCAGCGCTGAATATGCGGCCATCAATGCTTGATTTTTCCAACTATGCGATTCAGCGCTTCAATATGGGCCCTAAAATACGCGAGCTTGCAGGCGTTTCGGCGGCGTCGTCCTCATGCCGGGACACGGTAATCCGTATTTGGTAACGTCACACGCTCTAGCAAGCGTCGTTCGCGAGGATATATGATTTTATTCTGGCTCAACCGTTCACAACAGGTCCGCAAATGGAGCAAGTCACCGATTTCCGAGTTGTAGAGGCGGAAGCCTTACGCCTCATGGACGCATGGTTTCCGTCGTATCGGCAGGTCGGCCGAAACATGACGTCCAGCAAGCTGATCAACTTTTTCCGTGACCATAACAAATTTTACAACATCGGACCGAATGCCACACGCCGCATCTTCGATGATAAGCTGCTTTTTTCCTCATTCCTGGCTGGCATCGGCATCAGCACGCCTGTTTCGCGATGGATCGTCTCCAACGATATCGCCTTCAACTCTTCAGGACAGCGGATCCCTACAAGTGCGTTGATTCCCCTGCTGAACAGCGGCACCTGGTTTATCAAACGTCGCTCGGGAAGTGGCGGACGCGGTGCGCTCATGCTCAACCAGGGCACCGTCATTAAGGCTGACGGCTCTATCGATTCGATGAGCGAGACCGCCCTTCTGGACCATCTCAAGGACGACAAGGGCTTCCTGGTACAGGAGATTGTCGTTCAATCCGACGATTATGCCGTCTTCTCCCCGTCGTCGCTCAATACCGTGCGCTGCCTTACCTTTCTTAGGCCATCCGGAGAGCCGGAGGTGGCGGCCGTCAGCCTGCGCATGGGCGACGGCCGTTCAGTTGTCGACAATGATGGAATTTATTGCGGCGTCGATCTGAAAACCCATTGCCTGCTCGGCCCCGGTCTCACCGATGACGATGACGGCTGGGCGGTACAGGTTTTCGAAAGGCATCCCGTCAGCAATGTGCTTTTGCCCGGCTATAAGTTGAATCGTCTCGACGAGATTTTTGCGACCTGCAAATTGGCACATAAAGCTCTCGGTGGCCCCATGACGATCGGTTGGGATGTCGCGATGACCGATGCCGGCCCTTGCATTATGGAGGGCAATTTGCGCTGGGGAGCGGCGCTACATTCGCTGGTCGACCCAGAGGTAAAAGAACGGCTTTGGCTGCTCTTCCTTCGGGATTGCAAACTTTCAGGAACGGGTTTTCCCACCAACCTGTCGCACAACAAGCGAGATAGTCTTGCTACCGTTGTCTTCCGGGTCAGAGGCAAGGTTCAAGGCGTCGGCTATCGAAAATGGGCCGAAAGCCTCGCGGAGGAAAAAGGCCTGTACGGACAAGCAAGGAATCGAGCGAACGGAGATGTCGAGATCACACTCACAGGCCCCTTGCGCTCGCTCGAATTCACAATCCTGGCAGCGGCAGATGGTCCACGCAATGCAGACGTGTCCGAGATCGAGATCGTTCGCGTCATACCTATTCATCAGGCTAAGAGCGGCGCATCCGGGCCAGCTTTAAAAAACTCCTCTAAAGTCAAAGTGCGGTCTCGCGAAGAAGCCCCCACTGGCAGCGTTGAGGCAGTAACCTGATCGGCTAGCATCGATCGCTAGTGAGCCGATTCGCCTTTCGCTTACACGAACAAAGGCGGCTCCGGTGTTGACCGGAGCCGCCTTTGTTCAGCAATTCATAGGCTTAGAGCCTGGGTCTGTTCATGATCGCGACGAACATGTTCGCCGTCGAACTCGTCACGGCTGCTTAGAGAATGAAGTCGGCAGCAGTGAAGTTGTGAAGACCCTTGATCTCGAGCCGGAACTCATAGCCGGTGTCGTGATCCGTGTTGCCATAGATGTGCGTTTCATTGAGCGCAGCATCCTTACGGATACGGATCTCGGCGCCGCCCGTGGTGAAAGCCGTAGAAGCTGATTCACCGAGGAACTTGAAAGTCTGGTTCCCGGACTTGAGGGTATCGGCGTCGATCGTCGAGAAGTCGAACTTATCGCCCTTGACATAATCCGTGACAGTGTTGGCCTTGTTGGCCTCCGACACGGTGTTGAAGTCGAAGGTCTTTCCCGTCGGAACCGGGGTCGGAGTAGGAGTCGGAGTAGGAGTCGGAGTGGGCGACGGGTCCGAACCTGGCGCCTGCTCCGTGATCTTGATGGCGTCACGCAAAGCCGTGGACTGGAGCATGCCGCCGGCCGTGTGACCGACGCCGGGAGCCTTCACGAGCTCCCAGTTGAACTCCCAGCCCTTGGACGCGGCCATATTCTTGGCAGCTTCATAGGCATTCAGACCTCGCTCGAGGCGGTTGTCACCCTGACGCATGGCAGAAGCGCTGGTCGACAGGTCGGCGTCGTCCGTGTTGTCGTCTTCCGCACCAAGATAGATCGTGATCGGATCAGCGAGATAATCCTTGAGCATGGCCTCGGATTGGGATGCCGAGAAATATCCGCCGCCAAAGCCATAAGTGGCCTTTTCGGTGAGGCTCGGCCAGACATAGGTTGAGGGATTGGCAACGATCATCTTGTCGAAGGTGCTGTCGTCTCCATACGCTGCGATGCGGCTGAGGAACTGGCCGCCGGCCGAGTGGCCGAACAGGACCATGTCATCGCTGTTGTCGGTGCCGACTTTAGCGTTCGCCCACTCAGCGATGTCATTGACGATGGAAACGGTCCAATCGTCTGAGTTCGAGACGAACTTTCCAGCATCGAGGATCCCGCCACGCTGATATGCGTCGCTGTCGAATCGAGCTTCGTCGAAGAGAGGAGCGACGACATAATAGCCCTTCTCTTCAGCGATCTTGATAGCCGCATCACGGGCGCCGCTCGCGCCACGGCTGCTGCCATGGAAGTTGAGCATAACGCCTTTGATTTCGCCGGAAGGACGATAGGTGAAGACGTCGAGCGACGTACCGCCGAAGTTGACAGTTTGGGTCTGCTTGCCCACGGGAGCAGCAGTTACATTCAGTGCCATGATTTTTGCCCCAAATAACGCTCAGCCTCTTGTTGCGAGACTTTTGAGCGATGCTTGAAAATTAAGAAAATTAACTTGGTAAGTAAGTCTTAGGTTACGCAAAAATACTCAGTTAAAAATCGGCAACGACGAGTGGAACCGCCTTGCAGTATTCAGCTGCTGAAGCTAAAAGCTCGAGCCGCTCGAAAGGCTTTTTACCTCTGAATAAGGCCAAATCGTGGCGTCAGGGGATTTTGAGATACCTCCAAAGAGACAAATTAAATTCTCAACCTGAATTTGTTTTGCCAATTTCTCGCAAATCTTCAATATTAAAAGATCTTGCTCCTATAAATTACTATAATTCCTAGGAGCTTCGCGCAAATTAGCAGGCCAGATCGAAACGGCTTCTCTCTGCTGGAAATATCAGATGGGAACGCGAGGAATAGGCGCGCCTGAAGCCTTCAGCGCTGAAACTATTCTCGGACCAGACCCCTACTTATGCTGCGCGAGATCGGCGTGATAAAATATTCCCAGGGGGTTCGAGACCCTGTGCGGATCGCCACATCGGCACTCATCCCAGGCTGCAGCGTCACAGTCTTGAGCCCAGGCGAATCTGAACTTAGTTCGACGCGGGCCTGGTAATACGAGAAGCCCGTCTTGGGATCGACGAAACGATCTGCCGAGATTGTATGAAGATATCCTTCGATAGCTGTGCGGCTGCGACGATTGACAGCCCACAGCCCGATATTGGCCGGAAGACCAGGCCTGACCTGATCGATATCCAAAGCATCGATTGATGCCTGAATGATCAGTTTGTCGTTACTCGGTACAACATCAAGAAGTGGTTGTCCGGCCGTTACAACACCGCCTTGGGTGTGAACCTTGATACCAACGACGGTTCCATCAATGGGTGAACGGATTTCCGTCCGACGCAAGATATCCTCTGCAGCCGACAATTTCTGGGACATCTCGTAAGCGGTCGATGTCGCCTCCTCGAGCCCTTTGACCACTTCGGTCGCTGAGGCTGCTTTCAATTCTGCACTTCGCAGAAGCGCCTCCTCGATACGCTGACGAGCGACGCCGACCGATGCTCGGTAGCTCCCGATTGCTCCGTCGATCTCGGCTCTCTCGCGTTGCAGAGCCAGAACGCGCGGTTTGTTAGTGAGCCCCTTTTCCAAAAGGCTTTGAGCGGCAACCAACTCCTCATCGATCAACGAGAGTTTCTTTTTCGAGGCCGTGATCTGCCCCTCCAATCCGGTTATCTCAATCACCAAGCCCGAAACTGTGCGCTCTAGGATGGAAAGCCGCTGCTGAATGAGCGCCCGACGGCTTTCAAAGATGCTCTTCTGACCGAGAACAGCATCGCGAACCGCGGGTTCCGTCATCTTCGAATCGAGATCAGTTGGGAGGGCTATCTCCTCAAGACCGTCGCGCTCAGCCGTCAATCGAGCCTGAGCCGCTCGGGCCMCATAGTACTGCGATCGGACTTCATTCAAAGTCGATGTCGGCAGCGTACTTTGCAGCTTGATTAAAATATCGCCAGCCTGAACATGCTGACCTTCACGCACAAGAATGTTCTCGACGATCCCACCTTCTAGGTGCTGCACGGTCTTGGTGTTCGTATCGACGGCAACGATTCCCGTCGCGATCACAGCGCTATCAATCGGAGCAAGATAAAGCCAGGCTGCTAGAAGCCCGACCAATCCCGCAATAATGGAAGTGCCTGTGA
>NZ_JBFUMH010000044.1:0-36993 GCF_054049475.1 Microvirga sp. P5_D2
CAGTCGCACCGCCCCCACCCTAGCCCTCCCCACAAGGGGGGAGGGAACAAGCGTGGCACCAATCCATTGGCGCTCCGCCAATCTTCCGCCCATCCTGAACTTTCGTCTGTTCCGCGCGAGAATTTGCGCCCTACCTCTTTTCTAGACAAGCAGATGGTTTATATGTGAACTATATAGTTTTCTGGTGGGCCTGATATGGCCTGTTCCGGTCGGAATAGGGAAGAAGCGCGAATGCCGGTTTACAAGGCTCCTGTCGAAGACGTCATGTTTCTCTTGAACGATGTTTTCCCCATCGAGCGTCACAACAATCTTCCCGGCTTCGGCGACGCTACCCCCGATGTGGTGGAGGCGATCCTCGGCGAGGGCGCGAAGCTGTGCGAGGAGGTGTTCGCACCTCTCAATCGCACGGGCGATCTGGAGGGTTGCACGCGCAATCCGGATGGCTCCGTCACGACGCCGAAGGGTTTTAGGCAAGCCTATGAGGCTTATGCCTCCGGCGGCTGGATGGGCCTGTCGGTGCCCGAGGAGTTCGGCGGGCAGGGGCTTCCCTCGACGCTCAACACCATCATGCAGGAGTTCGTCTCCTCGGCGAACCTGGCGCTCGGCATGTATCCGGGGCTGACTCAGGGAGCCATCGCGGCGCTGTTGGTGCACGGTGCCGAGGAGCAGAAGAAAACCTATCTGCCGAAGATGGTGGCCGGCACCTGGACCGGCACCATGAACCTTACCGAACCGCATTGCGGCACGGATCTGGGCCTGCTCAAGACCAAGGCCGTGCCGAACGGCGAYGGCTCCTATGCGATCTCCGGCACCAAGATCTTCATCTCCGCCGGCGAGCACGACATGGCGGAGAACATCGTCCATCTCGTTCTCGCTCGCATCGAAGGCGCGCCTGCCGGTACCAAGGGCATCTCGCTCTTCGTGGTGCCGAAGTTCATTGTGAAGGATGACGGCTCGCTCGGTGATGGCAACGGCGTGTCCTGTGGCTCGCTGGAACACAAGATGGGCATCCACGGCAATGCCACCTGCGTCATGAATTATGACGGCGCGAAAGGTTGGCTCGTGGGTGAGGCCAATCGCGGCCTCAATGCGATGTTCGTGATGATGAACGAAGCGCGTCTCGCCGTCGGCGTGCAGGGTCTTTCGCAATCCGAAGTCGCCTATCAGAATGCGGTGGCCTATGCGAAGGACCGTTTGCAGGGCCGTTCGCTGACGGGCGCGAAGTTCCCCGACAAGCCTGCCGATCCGATCATCGTGCATCCCGATGTGCGCCGCACGCTGCTCTCCATCAAGTCCTTCAACGAGGCTGCGCGCGCTCTCATCGTCTGGACAGGCCTTAACAGCGACATTGCGCACCGCTCCCCGGACGATAAGGAGCGCCAGACGGCCGAGGATTACATGGGCCTGCTCACGCCTGTGGTGAAAGGCGTGCTTACCGATCTCGGCTTCGACAACGCCGTGAAGGCGCAGCAGATGTTCGGCGGCCACGGCTATATCGAGGAATGGGGCATGTCGCAGTTCGTGCGCGATGCCCGCATCGCCATGATCTATGAGGGCGCCAACGGCATCCAGGCCATGGACCTCGTGGGCCGCAAGCTCGGCAAGGATGGCGGACGCGCCATCATTGCTTTCTTCAACGAGGTTGGCGCCTTCTGCCAGGAGAACGCGAAGGACGAGAGCCTCAAGGGTTTCGTCGTGCCGCTGCAGCAGGGCCTCGGCCATCTCCAGCAGGCCACCATGTGGTTCATGGAGAACGCCATGGCGAAGCCCGACAACGCGGGCGCCGGCGCGACCGACTACATGCACCTCTTCGGCATCGTCGCCATGGGCTATATGTGGGCCAAGATGGCAAAGGCCGCGCATGCGAGAAAGGCTGAAGGGATTGGCGTTGCGGAGAAGATGGATGCGAAGCTTCTCACCGGGCGGTTCTTCATGGAGCGCATGATGCCGGAAACCGGGCTTCGTCTCGCCCGGATTTCAACAGGTGCTGACGCAACCATGGCGATGCCTATTGAAGTTTTCTGATGAAAGGATCGTCATCCCGGACGAAGCGCAGCGAAGATCCGGGATCGCATGATCAGTAAGGTGCTTTATTCTGAAAACAATCCCGGGTCGCGCTTCGCTTACCCGGGATGACCATAGCAGTTCTGGGAGGCCCTGATGGCCGAGGCTTTTATCTACGATGCAGTCCGTACCCCGCGCGGGCGCGGCAAGCCCGATGGTTCCTTGCACGAGGTCCCTAGCATCGACCTTGCGGTCACGACGCTCGACGCCATCCGCAATCGCAACGATCTCGATCCCATTCTGGTGGAGGACGTGATCCTCGGCTGCGTCGATCCGGTGGGTGAAGCAGGCGGCGATATCGCGCGTGCCGCTGCGTTGAAGGCGGGATTCGGCAAGGAGGTGCCGGGCGTGCAGATCAACCGCTTCTGCGCATCCGGTCTCGATGCGGTGAATCTCGCTGCGGCGCAGGTCATGGCGGGCATGAAGGACATCGCCATCGGCGGCGGCGTCGAATCCATGAGCCGCATCGGAATGGGCGCGGCGGGCGGCGCATGGCCCGTCGATCCGGGTGTCGCGATACCCGGCTATTTCCTTCCGCAAGGAATTTCGGCGGATCTGATCGCCACCAAATACGGCTTCTCCCGCGATGACGTAGACGCTTACGCAGTGGAATCCCAGAAGCGCGCCGCGAAGGCGTGGGACGAGGGCCGCTTCTCCAAATCCATCATCCCCGTGAAGGACGTGAACGGCCTCACGATCCTGGCGAAGGACGAGCACATGCGGCCGCAGACCGACATGCAGTCCCTCGGCCAGCTCAAGGCTGCCTTCGTGCAGATGGGCGAAATGGGCGGCTTCGATGCGGTGGCGACTTCCGCGCATCCCGATGTGGAGTTCGTCAACCACGTGCACCACGCCGGCAATTCATCCGGCATCGTGGACGGAGCCTCGGCGGTGCTCGTCGGTTCGAAGGAGGGCGGCGCTAAGGCCGGCATCAAGCCGCGTGCGAGGCTTAAAGGTTTCGCCTCCATCGGCTCCGATCTCGCACTCATGCTCACCGGCCCCATCGACGTGTCGGAGCTGGCGCTCAAGAAAGCCGGCATGACGAAGGACGATATCGATCTCTTCGAAATCAACGAGGCCTTCTCGGCCGTGGTGCTGCGCTACATCCAGGCGCTCGATCTCGACCCCGCGAAGGTCAACGTGAATGGCGGCGCCATCGCCATGGGCCATCCGCTCGGCGCGACCGGCGCGATGATCCTCGGCACCGTGCTCGACGAGCTGGAGCGCACGAACAAGCAAACGGCGCTGATCACGCTCTGCGTTGCCGCAGGCATGGGCACCGCTGCGATCATCGAGCGGGTTTGAGACAGCGGAAACGGGAGAGCATCATGACAAACTTCACCAATTTCCGCTTTGAGGTCGATGGCGACGGGATCGCACTCGCCACATGGGATATGCAGGATCGCTCCATGAACGTCATCACCCCACAGGTGATGGACGAACTCTCGCAGATCATCGAGCGCGTAGCCGGTGACGAGGCGATCAAGGGCTGCGTGATCACCTCCGGGAAGGAGAGTTTTTCGGGCGGTGCCGATCTCACCATGCTCCAGGGCCTCGGCGCGGAATATGCGCGGCTGGCGAAGGAGAAGGGCGAGGAGGAGGCCATGAGCTTCTTCTTCGAGGAATCGCGAAAGCTCTCGCTGCTCTATCGGCATCTTGAAACCTGCGGCAAACCGTTTGCCATCGCCATCCATGGCGTATGCCTTGGCGGTGCTTTCGAGCTGGCGCTTGCCTGCCATTACCGAGTCGTATCCGATGTGGATTCCACCCGCGTCGGTTTGCCCGAAGTGAAGGTGGGACTCTTCCCCGGTGCCGGCGGTACGCAGCGCGTGGCGCGCCTGATGCAGACGGGCGATGCGTTGCAGATGCTCTTCAAGGGCGAGCAGATCCGTCCGCTCATGGCGCGCAACATGGGGCTCGTTCACGCGGTCGCGCCGCGTGAGGGAATCGTGCAGGCGGCGAAGGACTGGATCAAGCAGGGCGGCTCCGCTGTCGCTCCCTGGGACCAGAAGGGCTACAAGCTGCCTTCCAACAAGGTCTATTCCGCCGCAGGCATGCAGATCTGGGCACCCGCCAATGCCATCTATCGCCGCGAGACGCAGGACAATTACCCCGCCATCCGCGCGATTCTGGAGGCCGTCTATCAAGGCCTTCAGCTGCCGATGGATTTGGCGCTGAAGGTGGAGTCGCGCTGGTTCGCCAACATCCTGCGCTCGAAGGAAGCAGCGGCGATGATCCGCACGCTCTTCATTTCCATGCAGGACCTCAACAAGGGCGCGCGCCGTCCGAAGGACGTGCCGCCCACCAACCTGAAGAAGATCGGCGTCGTCGGCGCTGGCTTCATGGGTGCGAGCGTGGCCTATGTCACGGCCAATGCCGGTCTCGAAGTCGTGCTCATCGACCGCGATGTGGAGGCTGCCGAGAAGGGCAAGGCGCATTCGCATAAGCTCATGYCCGACCAGATCATGAAGGGCCGCGCTAAGACGGCGGATCGCGATGCGCTGCTCGCGCGCATCAAGGCTTCCGCCGATTACAGCGACCTTGCCGATTGCGATCTCGTGATCGAGGCCGTGTTCGAGGATCCCAAGGTGAAGGCCGAAGTGATCGGGAAGGTGGAGGCGGCGATCCGTCCGGATTGCATCTTCGCGTCCAACACCTCGACGCTGCCGATCAGCGGACTTGCGAAGACCTCCAAGAACCCCGGTCAGTTCATTGGCATCCACTTCTTCTCGCCGGTCGAGAAGATGATGCTGGTCGAGATCATCTTAGGAAAAGAGACGGGCGACAAGGCCCTCGCCACCGCGCTCGATTATGTGCGCGCCATCAAGAAGACGCCGATCGTTGTCAACGACTCGCGCGGCTTCTTCGCTAATCGCTGCGTGCTGGCCTATATTCTCGAAGGCCATCTCATGTTCACCGAAGGCTTGCCTGTGGCGATGATTGAGCAGGCCGGGAGGCAAGCGGGCATGCCTGTTGGCCCGCTCTCGCTCAACGATGAGGTCGGCGTCGATCTCGGCCTCAAGATCCTGCGCGCCACCAAGGCGCAGCTTGGCGAGGCGGCAATCGTGCCGCAGCAGGAAGAGTTGCTTAACGTGCTCGTGGAGAAGGAAGGCCGCCTTGGCCGCAAGAACCGCAAGGGCTTCTACGATTACCCCGAAGGCGGCCAGAAGCATCTCTGGCCGGGCCTGAAGGATCTTCAGACGAAGCATGTAGAGGCCGAACACGTCGACATGCAGGAGTTGAAGCGGCGCCTTCTTGTCACGCAGGCGCTGGAGGCCGCGCGCACCTTCGAAGAAGGCGTCATCACCGATCCACGCGAGGCAGATGTGGGCTCCATTCTCGGCTTCGGCTTCGCGCCCTACACGGGCGGCGCGCTGTCCTACATCGACTTCATGGGCGCGAAGGTGTTCGTAGATCTGTGCAAGACATTGCAGGCCAAGTACGGAGACCGCTTCGCTCCGCCGCAGATCGTGGTCGATATGGCAGCGTCGGGTGGTACGTTCTATGGCAAGGCAGGGGCGAAGAAAGCGGCGTAGATCGATCAGCTTCGTCATGGCCGCAACACATGCGGCCATTTCTTTTCGCCAGTTCCAACCCACCGACCTCCTCAGGATGAGGTCTTCGGGGTGGCGAGGCGCGTCTTGACCAATGCCTATTCCCGTCACATGACAGAGGGGCAATCAAGACGAGGAAGCGCTGCCATGAAACCGCATTTTGCCATGCTCGCGGGCTACAACGCCTGGGCCAATGAGCGGGTCTACGACGTCGTGGCGCAGGTGCCGGACGAGGATTACCGGGCGGATCGCGGGGCCTTCTTCAAATCTCTGCATGGCACCTTGAACCATCTGCTCGTGGCCGACCGGATCTGGCTCAGGCGGTTCACCGGCAAGGGAGACGCTCCGAACAGGCTCGATGCCATTCTGTGCGAGACCTTCGATGAATTGCGGGAGGCGCGGCAAAAGGAAGACCAGCGGATCATCGCTTATATCAATTCCCTGTCCGAAGAAGCCCTGGCGCAACGTTTCATCTATCAGACCATCACGAAACCGGCCACCGTCGAGCAGCCGCTGGCGCCGGCGCTGCTGCACTTCTTCAATCATCAGACTCATCACCGGGGCCAAGCGCATGGCCTGCTGACGGGGTTGGGGAGGGAGGCTCCTTCTCTCGACCTCCTCCTGTTCCAGCGCAGCAGCGGCATGGGAATGTGAGAAAGCCTGCCCTGCGAAAAGGGGCATTGATGAGCGCTGGCCGATAGTCCAAGCTTGTGCTCAGACCAATGCATTGAACCAAAGCGAAGCTGGAAGCCATGCCCCGGACCATTGATTATTATTTCTCCCTCGTGAGCCCCTGGGCCTATATCGGCCATGCGCCCTTCATGGAGATCGTACGCAGGCACGGGGTCGAGGTGAATTACAAGCCGGTCTTCCTGGGCCGTGTCTTTTCCGAGACGGGCGGACTGCCCCTGTCCCAGCGCCATCCGGCGCGCCAGCGCTACCGGCTGGTGGAACTCCAGCGCTGGAGAGAGAAGCGCGGTCTCGCCTTCAACATCACTCCGAAGCACTGGCCTTTCGATGTGAACCTTCCCGACCGCTTCGTCATCGCCGTGACGACGACCGGCAAAAGCCCCGATGCGTTTCTGCGCCGGGCGTTCTCGGCTGTGTGGGAGGAGGAGCGCAATCTCGCTGATCCTGTCGTGCTGTCGGAATTGGCCGAGCGGTCGGGCCTCGATTCATCAGCGCTCATGGACATCGCCACCGGCAGCACCACGGAGGCGATCTATGCGCTGAACCTGGAGAACGCGGTCGGTGGAGATATCTTCGGTTCTCCGGCCTATGTTCTCGACGGCGAAGTCTTCTGGGGGCAAGACAGGCTCGACCTGCTCGACGATGCCTTGAGGGCCGGCCGCGCGCCCTACACGCCGAATATCTGAGGCTGCCATGCAGCAGCAAAAAACCATCGGGCTCATCGGCGGTATGAGCTGGGAGAGCTCGGCGGAATATTACCGGATTATCAATCAGGAGATGCAGCGGCGCCTCGGCGGCGTGCATTCAGCACGATGCCTCATGTGGTCCGTCGATTTCGACGAAATCAAGCAACTGCAGCATGCGGGCGAGTGGGACAGACTCGCTGATCACATGAAGGACGCGGCCGTTCGCCTGGAACGGGGAGGGGCCGACTTCATTGTGCTCTGCACGAACACGATGCATCGGCTGGCTGATGCGATCTCGTCATCCGTCGAGATTCCGCTGCTTCATATCGCCGATCCTACCGCCGAGCGCATCAAGGCAGAGGGGCCTGCGCGCATCGGGCTGCTTGGGACCGCTTTCACCATGGAGCAGGATTTCTACAAAGGGCGCCTGCATCAGCGTCATGGGCTCGATGTGATCGTTCCCGATGCGGACGACCGGCAGATTGTGCACGAGATCATCTATAAGGAGCTGGTGCTCGGAAAGATCAATCCGGAATCCCGGCAGGCTTACCGGGCTATCATCGCCCGTCTCATCGAGCGCGGAGCGCAGGCCGTCATCCTCGGCTGCACCGAGATCATGCTTCTGGTCTCCGACGAGGACAGCGCCGTGCCGCTGTTCGACACGACGACGATCCACGCCATTGCCGCCGTCGATCACGCGCTGGAGGCGCGATCCGCCTAATCACTCTGCCGCAACGCGTGTTGCCCGCCATTGCGTGAGCAATGCGCGCAAGGCTGCGGGTTTCAAAGGCTTGTTCAGAATGTGAACGTTCATGCTCGTCGCCGCGTCGCGCACGGTCGGCGTGCGGTCGGCCGTGACCAGGACGGCAGGTGTGTCCACCTGCGTTTTCCAGCGCAGCGCCTTGATGAGTTCGAGGCCGTCCGTCTCGTCGAGGTGGTAGTCGGCGACGATGACTTCCGGGAGGGCCTTATGCGAGCGAAGCATCTGATGCGCGGTGTCGAGATCGGATGCGGTCCACACATCGCAGCCCCAGCCGGACAGTAAGAGCCGCATGCCTTCGAGAATGGCGGGCTCGTTGTCGATCACCATCACGCGAAGGCCCGACAGTGCGGTCGGCGGCGGCTTCGGCGGTTCGGGCGCAGCGGCGGAAGCGGGCAGGGCCGCCACCACGGGAACCTCGAACCGGAAGACCGAGCCGCGTCCCACTTCGGATGTGAGCGTGATCGGATGCTTCAGCACGCGCCCGATGCGCTCCACGATGGAAAGGCCGAGGCCGAGGCCGCGCGCGGCCTTCGCACCCTGGTCGAGGCGCTGGAATTCGCGGAAGACGATCCGCTGCTTCGAGGGCGGAATGCCGAGACCGGTATCCCACACCTCCAGCACCAGATGACTGCCGCGCCGCCGCGCGCCGACGACGACGCGGCCTTTCAGCGTATACTTGATGGCGTTGGACACGAGGTTTTGCAGAAGACGACGTAAGAGCCGCCGGTCCGAGCGCACGGTCAGCGAGGAGGGGACGAAGGTGAGATTCAAACCCTTTTCGCGCGCGACCGGATCGAATTCCAGCTGCAATTGCCGGAAGAGTTCGTCGATACGGAAGCTCGACCATTGCGGCTTCATGGCGCCCGTGTCGAGGCGCGAGATGTCGAGAAGCGCCGTCAGGATTTCCTCGACCGCATCGAGGGACGCATCGATGTTTTCCGCAAGCGTTGCGTTGCCGGCTTCCTTGTCACGTTCCACGAGCGAGGTCGCGTAAAGGCGTGCCGCGTTGAGGGGTTGAAGGATGTCGTGGGAGGCTGCGGCCAGGAAGCGCGTCTTGGAAATATTCGCCTCGTCGGCTTCCGCCTTCGCGCTTCTTAAGGCCTCGTTGAGGCGCGTGAGTTCCTCGGTACGTTCGCGCACGCGTTGCTCCAGCGTCTCGTTGGCGCGGCGGCTTTCCTCCTCGACCAGAACCGTCTCGGTGACATCCGTGTAGGTCGTTACGTGGCCACCATCCGGCAGCGGGTTCGAGCGGATCTCGATGACCTTGCCGGAAGGATAGAGCTTGAGGCGCACCGGCTCGATATCGTGGCGGAACGAATGGATGCGCGCGGCCACCAACTCGTCGATCCTGCCGGGGCCGTAGGAGCCGCGGGCGGCGTTGTACTGGACGATGCGATCCATGCCGATGCCCACATGCACGAAGTTGGGCGGCATGTCGTAGAGGTCGATGAAGGCCTGGTTCCAGGCAAGCAGGCGCAGGTCGCGGTCGAGCACGGTGATGCCTTGCTTGGCGTAGTTCAGCGCATGCTGCAGCAGGTCGCGGCTGTGCTGGATGGCGGCGGAGGCATCGTCGAGGAGCTTGAGGGCTGCTTCTGTCGAGACGGTGCGGCGGCGCAGCAGGAGCGACAAGGCCAAGCGCGAGGATGCGGTGCCGATGGCCGACGCCAGCAGATGCTCGGCATAGCGCAAGAGATGGATATCGGCTTCCGCGCGCGGCTCCAGGTTCTGTCCACGGCTGTGGCTGAATCCCTCGAAGGAGCGCGCGGTCCTCTCCTCGCCGAGATAGCGGGAGACGGTGGCGCGCAGTTCATCCACGGTCACGCTGGCGCGGAAGAGGCGGAAGCTCGGGGCGACGGAGGTATTCGGCTCACCGACGAAAACGGTCGCCTGGATCTGCTCCATAGCCGTGATGGGACGCCAGAGCGAGAAGCCGATATAGCAGAGGATGTTGAGCGTCAGGCTCCAGACCACGCCGTGTGTAAGCTGCGGCAGGTCGACGCCGAACAGGGCCGTGGGCTTGAGCGCCTCGATACCGAAGGGGCCGGAGACGACGACATCGGACCAGAACACGCCGTCCCAGACGAAGCTGGGAAGAAGGAGCGTGTAGAGCCAGGTCACGAAGCCGACGATGAGGCCCACGCTCGCGCCGAGCGCCGTGCCGCGCGACCAGATCAGCCCGCCGAGGAAGGCGGGCGCGACCTGCGCGATGGCAGCGAAAGACAACAGGCCGATGGCGGCGAGAGCGGCCTCGCCGGATGCGCGGTAATAGACATAGCCCAACATGATCACGAGAACGATCGAGAGGCGGCGCACGGTGATGACGAAGTTGCCGGGATCGACGCCCGCGAAGGAACGTCGGCGCAGCACGATAGGCATGACGAGATGGTTCGAGATCATCACCGCGACAGCCACCGAATCCACGATCACCATCGCGGTTGCGGCCGAGAAGCCACCGAGGAAGGTGATGACCGCGAGCGTGCCGGCTTGGTCTGCGAGCGGCAGCGCGAGCACGGTCATGTCCCGGTCGATTCCATCTCCCGGAAAGGTGGCAAGGCCCGCGAGCGCGATGGGGATCACGAAGAGGTTGATGAGGATCAGATAGAGCGGAAACATCCAGGCCGCGCGCTTCAGGTCGCCGATAGCGTGGTTTTCCACCACCGTCACATAGAACTGGCGCGGCAGCAGAAGTGCGGCGCAGCCCGACAGAAGAATGAGCGTGATGTAGCTGCCGAAGCCGGAGGTTCGCTCGAACAGATCCGCGCTCGCGCCCTGGGCTTTGACATGCTCGACGATGGAGCCGAAGCCGTCGAACATGTAGAAGGTCACATAGCTGCCGACCAGCAGGAACGCGACCAGCTTCACGATCGATTCCACCGAGATCGCCATGATCAGCCCGTCCTGATGCTCGGTTGCATCAGGGTGGCGCGTGCCGAAGGCGACGGCGAAGCCCGCGAGGACGAGGGCGACGATGAGCGCGAGATCGCCGAAGAAGAGCAGGTCGGCCGGGAGCCCGCCATCGGTTCGTGCGAGGAAGACATTGAGGGAGGACGAGACGGCTTTCAGCTGAAGCGCGATGTAGGGAATGGAGCCCACGAGCGCGATGATGCTGACGATAGCGGCGACGCGTTCGCTCTTTCCATAGCGCGCTGCAACGAAGTCGGCGATGGACGAGATGTTCTGCGTCTTGGCGACCCGGATGACCCGGGCCACGATTACATGGCCGAAGGTGATGACCAGGATGGGGCCGATATAGATCGCCAGAAAATCGAGGCCGGAATGGCTGGCAAGCCCGACCGATCCGAAGAAGGTCCAGGACGTGCAATAGACCGCAAGCGCCAGGGCTGAGATCGTGGCGCGCCATGGACCCTGTACGAAGCGCCTGCCGGCATTGTCGCCCCAATGGGCTACGGTGAACAGGAAGCAGAGATAAACCAGCGCCGATAAGACAACCGCCCAGGTGGCGACCATATTCGAAAACCCTCGGAGATTACTTGGGACAGCTTTACTCCGTGGAGGCAGGGAACGCCACTGGTTGGGTGAGTGAGGCAGTGACCCAGTGAGAGAGTGCGAGAGTCGGGCGCTGGAATATCTCTCCCGAGTGGGAGAGGTCGACGCACGTCAAGTGCGGCGGGTGAGGGAATGCCCTCTCCGGATAGGGCGGTCCCTCACCCCTGCCCCTCTCCCATCCGGGGGAGGGGAATGCGCCTCATCTCACTCTAACAGTGTGAATTTATATTCTGGTTAAACCATTATCATCTCCCCAGAATGAGGTCATATGGGGGCATCGAATTCCAGGAGCTCCTCATGATCGATAACCGCACTGCCCCCTATGCCGCTTTCATCCTGCGTGTAACGCTGGGTGTCCTCTTCCTGGCCCATGCCGGCCTGAAGATCTTCGTATTCACCCCCGCTGGCGCGGCTCAGTTCTTCGGCAGCCTCGGCCTGCCGCCGTTCCTTGCCTATGTGACGATCCTGGCCGAGGTGGTCGGCGGCGTTGCCCTGATCGCCGGCTTTTATACCCGCTGGGCGGCTCTCGCTCTGATCCCGATCCTGCTCGGCGCCATCGTCACGGTGCATGGCCCTGCCGGGTTCTTCTTCAACAACCCCAATGGCGGCTGGGAATATCTGGCGTTTTGGATTGCTGCGCTCGTGACCCAGGCCCTTCTCGGCGATGGCGCCTTTGCTCTGCGCACAGGATCCTCTAAGATTGCCCCGGCGTTGAACGCCCGGTCGGCCTGACGGTAAAGCCATGATCAAGCCCATTCCCCAAGATGCCTCTGGCGCGCCGGCGGCGCGTCCCATCGATCCCGGTGTGCGGATCGGCCATGTCCATCTCAAGGTGGCGGATCTCGACCGGGCGCTCGCCTTCTATTGCGGCGTGCTCGGCTTCGAGCTGATCCAGCGCTACGGCACCCAGGCCGCGTTCATCTCGGCGGGCGGATACCACCACCACATCGGCCTGAACACCTGGGAGAGCAAAGGCGGCTCGCCGCCGCCTCCCGGCACCACGGGACTCTACCATGTGGCGATCCTCTATCCCACGCGGGCGGCCCTGGCGGATGCGCTTCATCGTCTGGTCGAGGCAGGCATTCAGCTGGATGGTGCGAGCGATCACGGCGTGAGCGAAGCGCTCTACCTGCGGGACCCGGACGGCAACGGCGTCGAGCTTTACGTGGATCGTCCGCAGGAGCAATGGCCGGTTAGCCCGAACGGGGAGCTCCAGATGGTCACAGAGCGCTTGGACCTTCACGCTCTCCTCGCCGCAAGAGAGGCTTGACGATATTGGCTTGACGATTTTCCTGGACCGGACACCTTTTAAGCTTGGCGCACAAGCAAGAGGAGTCCGGTCATGTGGAACGAGTTCAAGCAATTCGCCCTACGGGGCAACGTCGTCGATCTCGCCATCGGCATCATCATCGGCGCAGCCTTCGGCAGGATCGTAGATTCCATCGTCGGCGACATCTTCATGCCGATTATTGGTGCCGCCACCGGTGGGCTCGATTTCTCCAACTACTTCACAGCCCTTTCCGGCAATGTTACCGCGACGGGGCTCACCGAGGCCAGGAACCAGGGCGCGGTTCTGGCATGGGGCAACTTCATCACCGTTGCCATCAACTTCGTCATCATCGCCTGGATCCTGTTCCTTCTGGTCAAGGGCATGAACCGCCTGCGCCGCGCGCAGGATGCCAAGACCGACACGGCGGACAAGCCCCCGGAAATTCCTGCCGACGTCAAGCTGCTCACGGAAATTCGAGACCTGCTGAAGAGCGGCCGAACCGCCTGATCCATCACCGGATTCGATCGGTCCCTTTGCTTGTTTTCATGAGTGCCCTGGCGGGTCTTGCCTTCCACGGATGAACAGGCCATGCCTGTTTTTCTGCTTGCGAGGAAATCTCCATGAACGTATCCGCCCCGGTTCCATCCGTTCTCAATCTGCGCTCCGAGGCGGAGCAGGCGCCCACGAGCGGTATCGTGGATGTGTTCAGCTATGGCCGCAACAAGTCCGGCATCATTCCGCTCTGGGTGGGCGAGGGCGATCTGACGACGCCCTCCTTCATCCGTGATGCGGCAGCGCGCTCCTTGAGCGAGGGCGAAACCTTCTACACCTATCAGCGCGGCATCCCGGAGCTGCGCCAAGCCATCGCTAACTATCATGAGCGGGTCTATCGCAAGCCGTTCGATCCCGAGCGCTTTTTCGTGACCTCGGGCGGCATGCCCGCGATGCAGATCATCTTCCGTATGATTTCGGGCACCGGCGACGAGGTGCTCGTTCCCACGCCCGCATGGCCGAACTTCGCGGGTGCGATCACCATTTCCGGCGCGCGGCCCGTCAGCGTGCCTATGAATATCGACGCGAAGGGCTGGCATCTGGATTTCGAGCGGCTCGAACAATCGATCACGCCGCGCACCCGCGCCATCGTCATCAATTCGCCCTCCAACCCCACCGGCTGGACCGCGAGCCACGAGGATCTTCGCCTTGTCCTGCGCATGGCCCGTCGCCATGGCCTTTGGATCGTTGCCGACGAGATCTATAGCCGCTTCGTGCACGATCCCGCCTTCGATATCGACGGACGCACACCGTCCTTCCGTGATGTGATGGAGCCGGAGGACAAGGTGCTCTTCGTGCAGACCTTCTCCAAGAACTGGGCCATGACCGGCTGGCGGCTCGGCTGGCTGGAGGCTCCGCCGGCGATGGGGCAGGTGATCGAGAATCTCGTTCAATACCAGACCTCCGGAACGCCCGTCTTCGTCCAGCGCGGCGGCGTGGCCGCCATGGAGCAGGGCGAGGCCTTCATCGCCGACCAGATCGCCCGCGCCAAGCTCGGCCGTCAGATTGTCGCGTGCCTCACCGAGACGGGCCTCGTGGAATTGCCGCTCCCAACCGGCGCGTTCTACGCGTTCCTCAAGATCAAGGGCGCGACCAGTTCCAAGGACATCGCCTTCAGGCTCATCGACGAAGCCAATGTGGGCCTCGCCCCCGGTTCGGCCTTCGGCGACGCGGGCGAGGGATACTTGCGCCTGTGCTACCTGCGCAAGCAGGAGGACCTGGAGGAGGCCGTGCGCCGCATCAGCGAGGCGCTGCCCCGGCTGGTCGGGTAGCTTCTTCGATGAGGAAACATTCGCCAAAGCGTAGGCAGACCTTCCTCGCATGGCCAATGCGCACCATCCGCATTTGACCGAAGCGCCGATGGCGTTCATTGAAACTTCCTCGTCATGCGCCTCATACTCGCTCACTTCACCCAGATCCTCGTGGCAGGCCTCGGCGGCTTGGCCTTCCATTCGCTCGGGCTTCCGGCAGCATGGCTGTCGGGCGCTGCCATCACGGGCATCCTCTGGGGGCTGACCCCGTGGGCGGTGTCCATGCCGCGCGCGCTGGTGGACATCGCTATGCTGATCTCGGGAAGCGCCATGGGCGCGGCGGTGACGCCCGAGGCTATCGCCGCCATCGGGCGCTATCCCGGAAGCCTGATCCTGCTGGTGATCGGTGTCGTCGCGATTTCGGGCGCGTCCTCGCTCTGGCTCATGCGCATCTCGGGCTGGCGGAAAGCCGATGCCGTTCTCGCTTCCGCGCCAGGCGCACTCTCGACGGTAATGGCCGTCGCGGCGGACCGGAAGGCGGATGTCCCTTCCGTCGCCATCGTCCAGAATGTTCGCCTGCTTTTCCTGGTCGTGCTGCTTCCCGCCCTGGTGGTGCTGACGGGGGAGGGCGGCGCCGGGAGCATGCTCGTGGGCGTCGGGTTGCCGATTGCAGGCCCCGCCAGCATCGGCCTCATGCTCCTCCTTGGTCTCGTTGTGGGAGCGGTACTCAAGAAACTGAACGTGGCGGCACCCCTGCTCCTAGGCGCGACCATCGTGAGCGCATTGGGGCATGGGACGGGCTCCATCGACGGCGTCATGCCGCCTGCCATCGCCACCTGCGGTCTCGTGCTGATCGGCCTGTTCATAGCGGGAAGATTCCGCCACATCCAGCGCTCGGCCCTGAAGAAGGCCTTCATCGCCTCCATCGGATCCTTCGCCACCGGCATGACCGTCGCCTCAGCCTTCGCGGCCGTGGCCGCCTGGGTTGCCGGAGTGAGCTTCGCCAACGGCCTCGTCGCCTTCGCACCCGGGGGGCTCGAGGCCATGACCGTTCTCGCCCTCGTCCTCGGCCTCGATCCGCTCTACGTGGGTATCCACCACCTCGTCCGCTTCCTCGGCATCGCCTTCGCGCTGCCGTTCATGGTGGCTTGGCTGCAGCGGGGAAAGGCTTAAGGAGTCCCGTTCCGCAGCCGCTCCACCGCCTCCATTCGCGGTTTGGCCGTGTCCCATAGGCGCTTGGTGACGGCCGCAATGAGGGCTTCGGTGAGAAGCAGCAGGCTGGCGGATGAATCCCAGTTCGACGGCACCACGATATGCGCTGGCAGCACATGGCGCGCGACGCGGGCGATGGGGGACAGCCAGGGATCGGTGAGCAGAACCACGGTTGCGCCCTGCTTAGCTGCCGTTTCGCACAGGGCCGTGACATCCTCCTGATAGCGGCGGATATCGAAGGCGACGATCACATCCTTCTTGCCGATCTCGATCACCCGGTCGCGCCAGAGGGCCGGCTGGCCCTCGATGGAATCCACCTGACTGCGCACGATCCGCAGATGGCTCTCCGCATAGCGCGCCAGGGCTCCGGTAAACCGCCCGCCCGTGAAATGGATGGATCGGCGCGGGTCGCTCAAGAGGGCGACGACGGCCTCGAACTCGGCGGGCGCAATGTTCTCCACAGTTGCATTGAGATTGCCGATCACCGCATCCGCGAAGGAGGCGAGGGGAGAATCTCCCTGTGTCTTGTCGCTGGGGCCCGCCTTGGCAAGCGGCGACAGAAGCTGCGCCTCAAGCTCCTCGCGCAGGTGCCTCTGGAAGTCCGGGAAGCCGCCGAATCCCAGCCTCGTGACGAAGCGAAGGGCCGAAGGCGCTGAAATCCCGGCCCGCGACGCAAATTCCGCCACGGTGTCGAGGCCCGCGAAGGGATAGTGGCTCAGGAGCAGATGCGCAGCCCGTTTTTCGCTTGGCGTAAAGGTTTCCATCTCCTGGCGGATGCGCTCGGCGAGGCTCGGAGGATCACCGACACGGGTGGCGCTGGGATTGTTCATGTTGGATTGTTTCACTCCCCGGTCTTGACGCCTTGGGAATCCTGTATCAGAAATTTCAGAATAAGAAAAAGATCAAGAAACGTATCAAGCGTTCAAACGGGGCTTCACCTGCCTCAAGGCAGGACAACGGAGGACCGCATGACGCATGCGAGTCGGATGGCTGCCGGTCTTGATGCCGCCTCAGGGGCGGCGGAGCCTATTGCCATTGTGGAGAACCCGACCGGGCGTTCCCCGATCCTGCTCATCTGCGAACATGCCTCCAACCATCTGCCCAACCGCTACGGCACCTTGGGGCTCGATGCGAATCAGCTCGAAAGCCACATCGCCTGGGATCCCGGTGCGCTCGGCGTAGCACAAGCCCTGTCCCGGCTGCTCGACGCCCCGCTAGTTCATGCCAGCGTGTCGCGCCTTGTGCTCGATCTGAACCGCGAGCCGTCGGCGCCGGATTCGATCTGGACGCTGAGCGAGCACACCTCCATTCCGGGCAACCTCAACCTCTCCTCCGAGGAGCGGGCGTTCCGCGTGCGCGAGGTCTATGAGGCCTTCCACGATGCGGTGGACGACGTTGCCGATGCGCGCAAAGCCGCCGGGCAGCTCGCGGCCGTCGTCTCCGTCCATTCCTTCACACCCGTTTATCGCGATGTGCCGCGCCCCTGGCAGATCGGCCTCATCTTCAACGAGGACGAGCGCCTGGCGCGCTTCGCCGAAGCCGGTCTGAGCAAGGACCCTTCGCTGAACGTCGGCATGAATGAACCCTATTCACCGGCGGACCGGGTGTTTCACACCCTCGAGCGCCATGCCGAACGGCGTGGCCTTGCTCCGCTGATGATTGAGATCCGCAACGACCTGATCCGCACAGAAGACGGACAGGTGTCGTGGGCTACCCGTCTCGCGCCGCTTTTGAGGGAGGGCGCGGAGACGTTGTGATGACCGTCATGGCGCGGGGTGTGCCGTGGCTATCGCATCGTGCGGAAAAGTGGATCCGGTTTTCCGATCCGAACGATGCGCTACTGAGGAAATGGGCATTGGATTGATCCCAAAAGTGGTGTCCACTTTTGGGTCCGATGCCCGAGGCAGACTATTCTTGGAGGAAGAGTCGATGTCAGTCGGACAAGGAAGTTCCGGGGTTCAAGCCCCACCCGCCGGGGCGCAGAGCGCCGGTATCACTTACACCGCAGTGGATGAAAGCTATTTCGAAGCGCGGCGCCTCAAGCGCCATGCCCGTGTCTGGTCGCTCTGGGCGCTCGGCGTCGGCGCGGTGATTTCCGGCCATTACTCGGGCTGGAACTTCGGCGTCGCGAACGGCTTCGGCTCCATGTTCTTCGCCGCGATCATCATCGCCATCATGTATCTGGGCCTCACCTTCTCGCTGGCCGAGATGTCGCCCGCTCTGCCGCATACGGGCGGCGCCTATTCGTTCGCGCGAACCTCCATGGGTCCGTGGGCGGGCTACATCACGGGCATCGCGGAGAACATCGAGTTCGTTCTCACGCCTGCGGTGATCGCCTTCTTCATCGACTCCTACCTGTCGGCCATTTTCGAAACCGGCACGCAATATCAGCCGCTCTACTGGATCGCGTCCTACATCCTGTTCGTGGGCCTCAACATCATCGGTGTCGAGCTCTCCTTCCGGGTGACGGTGACAGTGACCGTGCTGGCGCTCGCCATTCTCGCGGCCTTCTATGCCTCGGTGATCTTCTCCGGCCAGTTCGACTTCTCGCGCTGGGCGTTGAACATTGCGGCGGACGGGTCCGAGCTGCCGAACGGCGGCGGCGAGTTCCTGCCCATGGGCGTTGCCGGCATCTTCAAGACGCTGCCCTTCGCGGTCTGGCTCTTCCTCGCCATCGAGCAATTGCCGCTGGCAGCCGAGGAATCGCACGATCCGAAGCGCGACATGCCGAAGGGCATCATCGCGGGCATCCTGACGCTGATCGTGTCGGCCTTCCTCGTGATCTTCCTGAACACCGGCATCGCGCCCGGCTCCTTCGGCATCGGCAAATCCGCCGAACCGCTGCTCGACGGCTTCAGGACGCTCTTTGGCTCAGGCGCCGCCAAGGTTCTGGCGACGCTTGCGGTGATCGGCCTGATCGCCTCGTTCCACACCATCATCTTCGCCTTCGGACGGCAGATCTACTCGCTCTCGCGGGCGGGCTATTTCCCGGCCTTCCTGTCCGTCACGCACGGCACGCGCAAGTCGCCGCACGTGGCCCTGGTGGCAGGCGCGGTGATGGGCCTCGCGGTCATGATGGTGATCTGGTTCTCCGTCGGCGCGGAGGCGAGCAACTCCATCATCGGCGCGACGCTGCTCAACATGGCGGTGGCGGGTGCCATGCTCGCCTACTTCATGCAGGGCATGTCCTACATCGTGCTCAAGACGAAGTTCGCGTATCTGCCCCGGCCCTACAAGAGCCCGTTCGGCATCGCGGGCGCGGCTATCTGCATGGTGATTGCAGCCGTCACGCTCTATTTCCAGCTCACGGACCCCGTGTTCCAGACGGCGGTCATCGGCGTCRCGATCTATTACGCGATCATGATGGCCTACTTCCTGGTCCACGGCCGCCACAAGCTCATCCTCTCTCCGGAGGAGGAGTTCGCCGTGTCCAAGGGCGAGTCGGAATACAAGACGCACTGACAAACTTGCGGGAGCGCGTATCATGCGCGCTCCCGATCCCGTTTTCTCGTTTGGGGTTTCGAGCATGACAGCTCCCAAGATCAAGAATGCCGCCGATGCCGCCGAGTATGTGCGCAGCCGCGATCTTCCTTTCGTGAAGATCGGCGTCACGGACGTGGACGGCATCATGCGCGGCAAGTACATGGCCCGCGACAAGTTCGAATCCGCCCTCGAAAAGGGTTTCGGATTCTGCGACGTGGTGCTGGGCTGGGACTCCAACGATCAGCTCTACGACAACACCAAGCTCACGGGCTGGCACACCGCCTATCCCGATGCGACCGCGCGCATCATCCCCGAATCCATGCGGCTCGTTCCGTTCGAGAACGACCTGCCGTTCTTCCTGGCCGAGTTCGAAGGGTATGCAGAGGATGCCTGCCCGCGCGGCGTGCTGCGCCGGGTGTTGAAGAAGGCGGAGGACATGGGCTTTGCCGTATCCGCCGCCGCCGAGTTCGAGTTCTTCGTGTTCGAGGAAACGCCGCATTCCGTGCGCGAGAAGAGCTACAAAAACCTCAAGAACATCACGCCGGGCTATTTCGGCTATTCCGTTTTGCGTTCCGGCGTGCACGCGGATTTCTACCACGAGCTTCTCGATCTCGCGAACAAGATGGATTTCGAGATCGAAGGACTGCACACGGAAACCGGACCGGGCGTGCTCGAAGCGGCGATCCGCGTCGACGACGCGTTGAAGGCCGCCGACAAGGCGGCGCTCTTCAAGACCTACACCAAGATCCTGGCGCAGAAGCGCGGCTGGATGGCAACCTTCATGGCCAAGTGGTCGAACGACTGGCCCGGCCAGTCGGGCCACCTCCACACCTCGCTGCGCGACATCAATACCGGCAAGGGCGCATTTTACGACGCAAACGCCAAGCACAACATGTCGGAGACCATGCGGTGGTTCGTGGGCGGCCAGCAGCAGCTGATGCCCGAGATCCTGGCCATGGTCGCCTGCACGGTGAACAGCTACACGCGCCTGATTCCCGGCTTCTGGGCGCCGACCGATGCAGCCTGGGGCGTGGAAAACCGCACCACGGCGCTTCGCGTCATCCCAGGCTCCGAGAAGTCGCAGCGCGTGGAGTACCGTGTGGCTGCTGCCGACATCAACCCGTATATTGCGCTCGCCGCCGCCATCGGCTCCGGCCTCTGGGGTATCGAGAACCGGGTCGATCCGGGCGAGCCGATCCAGGGCAATGCCTATGCGGTCGAGCATCCCAAGGAGCGGGCCCTGCCGCGCTCGCTGGGCGAGGCCGCTGCGCGGCTGAAGGCCTCGCAGCCCGCGCGCCAGCTCTTCGGCGACACCTTCGTCGAGCATTACACGGCAACGCGCGAATGGGAGGAGCGGGAATCCCGCAAGGCCATCACCGATTGGCAGCTCGCGCGCTACTTCGAGATCATTTAAGAGACTTCGCGAACTTAAACGAGAGGAGAGGACTATGGTCCAAGCTGATCATAGTCCTTCGAACATTATCATGGCTGATACCGATATCGTCTGCATTTCCCCAGTCGACGGACGCGAGCTCGTCCGCCGCCCGATCATGTCCGAAGCCGCCATCAATGCGGCCATCACATCGGCGCGCGAGGCGCAAAAGGCGTGGCGCAACGTGCCGCTCTCCGAGCGCGCCGCCAAGGTCTCGGCTTTCCTCGATGCTCTGCTCGCCATGAACCAGGAAGTCGTGCCCGAGATCGCCCAGCAGATGGGCCGCCCGGTGCGCTATGGCGGCGAGTTTCGCGGCGTGGAAGAGCGCGCCCGCTACATGATCGGCATTGCGGAAAAGAGCCTGCAGCCGATCCCCGCCGATGAGGAAAAGGCCGGTTTTCGCCGCATGATCAAGCGCGAGCCGGTGGGCCTCGTGCTCGTCATCGCGCCCTGGAACTATCCCTACCTTACCGCCATCAACACCATCGTGCCCGCGCTCATGGCGGGCAATGCGGTGCTGCTGAAGCACGCCTCGCAGACGGTGCTTGCGGGAGAGCGCTTCCAGATGGCGATGGACCGCGCGGGCATTCCGAAGGGCCTGTTCCAGAACATGCATCTCAGCCACGACCAGACGAGCCGCATTTTGGGCGGCGGTCTTGTCGATCACTGCAACTTTACCGGCTCCGTCACCGGCGGGCGCTCCATCGAGCGCGCGGCGGCGGGCAGCTTCACGTCACTGGGTCTCGAGCTCGGCGGCAAGGACCCGGCCTATGTGCGTGAGGACGCGAATATCGACCACGCCATCGAGAACCTCGTCGATGGCGCGTTCTTCAATTCCGGCCAGTGCTGCTGCGGCATCGAGCGCATCTATGTGCACGAGAAGCACTACGACCGCTTCGTCGAAGGCGCGGTCAATCTCGTGAACACCTACGTGCTCGGCAATCCGCTGGAAGAGGCGACGACGCTCGGTCCGATGGCGCACAAGCGCTTCGCCGATCTGGTGCGCCAACAGAACGCGGAAGCGGTGGCGAAGGGCGCGAAGGCGCATATCGACGCCAGGAAGTTCGCAGCCGATGTGGGCAACACCGCCTATCTCGCGCCGCAGGTTCTCACAGGTGTCGATCACTCCATGAGCGTCATGCGGGATGAGAGCTTCGGCCCGACCGTCGGCATCATGAAGGTGAAGGGCGACGAGGAGGCGATCCGCCTCATGAACGACTCTCCCTATGGCCTCTCCGCCGCCATCTGGACCTCCGACGTCGATGCGGCGGAATCCATCGGCGAGAAGCTGGAGACCGGCACGGTGTTCATGAACCGCTGCGACTATCTCGATCCCGCGCTGGCCTGGACCGGCGTGAAGGATACGGGTCGCGGCGCGAGCTTGTCGCGTCTCGCTTACGAGTCGCTCACCCGTCCGAAATCCTACCACCTCCGTCAGATCTGATTGAAAGCATCATGACCACGTCTCCCCGCTCCAACTGGAATTATCCCACCGCAATCCGCTTCGGCGCAGGCCGCATTTCGGAACTCGCCGAGGCTTGCAAGTCGGTCGGCATGTCCGCACCTCTGATCGTCACCGATCCGTTCCTCGCCACGCAACCGATGACGAAGGCAGCGCTCGACCAGCTCAATGCTGCGGGCCTGAAGGCCGCGATCTTCTCCGAGATCAAGCCGAACCCGGTGGAGACCAACGTCTACAAGGGTCTCGAAGCCTTGAAGGCTGGCAAGCACGACGGCGTCGTCGCCTTCGGCGGCGGTTCCGCGCTCGATGCCGGCAAGGTCATCGCCTTCATGGCGGGGCAGACGCGCCCCATGTGGGACTTCGAGGATATCGGCGATTGGTGGACCCGCGCGGATCCCAAGGGCATTCAGTCGATCATCGCCGTGCCGACCACCGCAGGCACCGGCTCCGAAGTCGGCCGCGCGGGCGTCATCACGCAGGAAGCCACGCACACCAAGAAGGTGATCTTCCATCCGCTCATGATGCCGAAGATCGTGATCTGCGATCCCGAGCTGACGGTCGGCATGCCGCCTCACATCACGGCGGGCACGGGCCTCGATGCACTGGCTCACTGCATCGAAGCCTATTGCGCGCCGGGTTATCACCCGATGGCCGACGGCATCGCGGTGGAAGGTATTCGCCTCGTGAAGGAATACCTGCCGCGCGCTTATAAAGACGGCAAGGACATCGAAGCCCGCGCGCAACTGATGTCGGCCGCCGCCATGGGCGCTACCGCGTTCCAGAAGGGCTTAGGGGCAATCCACGCGCTCTCGCATCCGACCGGCGCGCTCTACGATACGCATCACGGCCTGACCAACGCCGTCTTCATGCCATACGTACTCGTCTATAACCGCAAGGCCATCGAGGAACGGATCGAACGTCTCTCCGCCTATATCGGCCTCGAACCGTCGTTCCAGGCGTTCCTCGATTGGGTGCTGCAAATCCGCAAGGATCTCGGCGTGCCGCACACGCTCGAAGGCTTGAATGTCAACAGCGCGCGCTTCGACGAAATGTCGGAGATGGCGCCCAACGATCCCACCGCCGGCGGCAACCCGGTGCCGATCACCAAGGAGAGCGCCCGCAAGCTCTTCGAGGACGCGCTGGCCGGACGGGTTTGATCCGCCAAGTCTCCTGACAAAAAGAAAAGGCATCGCTGTTGTTCGCAGCGATGCCTTTTGAATTTGAAGGCGCGGCTATCAGGCAGCCTCTGCTTTGCGCTCCAGCGAAGCCTTGTGCTTGGAGCGAACGCCCTTCAGCGCCTCAGCCCAGACGTGGAGTTCGTCGAGCATCGCGGTGGCCGAGGTCTTGTAGATCTCGGCGGGCTTCAACTTTCCGTTTTCGAGGTTCTGGAACACCATTGGCATCGGCACGCCTTCCGTGATCGGCATCACCTTGAAGGTGGTGAGGATCTGCTTCGTCAGCTGTACGGCGCGCAGGCCGCCTGAGATACCGCCATAGCTCACGAAGCCGGCGGGCGTGTACTGCCACTCGGACACGAGATAATTCAGCGCATTGAGCAGCGAGGGCGGCGGGCCGAAATTGTACTCGGGCGTCACGAACACGAAGGCATCGGCCTCGGCCACGCTCTCGCTCCAGGCCTTGGTGTGGGCGTAGTGGTAATTGCGCAGGCGGGGATGCTCAGGCTCGTTGAAAATCGGCAGGTTGAAATCGGCGAGGTCCACGAGCACCGGGTCGAACTTGCCGTGCTCGGCCGCGAAGTCGTTGAACCATGTGGCGATGCTGGGGCCGATTCGGCCCGGACGGGTGCTGGCAACGATCGTGTGAAGCTTGAGAGCCATCGTGTCTCCTGAATTTGCAAAGGCAGGGAACAGTCGTTAAGTTCCCTTTTGTAACCGAGGCTCATTAAGTAACTTCCTCGGGAAAGCGCAAGGAGGCACTTTTATGTCACCCAGTCACATTCATGTGCCCTCCAACTGCCACACGGTCACGGAGATCCTCTCTCGTGTCGGCGACAAGTGGAGCGTTCAGGTTGTCGTCCAGCTAGGCGAAGGTCCCAAGAGATTCAACGAGTTACGCCGCATCGTCAGCGGCATTTCGCAGCGTATGCTGACCCTGACCCTGCGCGGCTTGGAGCGCGACGGCCTCGTCACCCGCACCGTCTATCCCACAATTCCGCCAAAGGTGGAGTACCAGCTCACAGGTCTGGGTTGCTCCCTGCTTAAGACTGTTCGGGGTCTCGGTGCCTGGGCAATCGAAAACCGGGATGAAATTCTCGAAGCGCGGCGGCGTTTTGATGAGCCGGGCGAGGATACCGCTTCGCCGCAGAGCCGACCCGACGCGGCCTAGGGGCCTGCATTCCGCTCCAGCCAATCGACAGCAAAGGCGCAGATGGCCGCCGCATCGACCAGAACCGATGGAGCGGAGCCGATAAGCCCTTGCTTTCCCTTGCCGTTCGCCAGGAATTCGCTCACGATGGCAGCGAAGTAGTCGTCGGCAAGGCCCGGCACGATGGGATTGGACGTATCGTATTCCTCCCCCATGCGCCATTGCACGCCGTATGATGTGGCGAAGGGCACCTCATAGCGGCGGATCCGTTTGTTCGGGATCCGGGCCAGGTGTTCGGCATGATGAAGCAGGGTCATCGTGTCGAGCGGAGCGCCGACCATCAGCACCTTGCCGCCTGCCTCAATCAGCTTGGCGAAGGGCGAGCCTTCCCCATAGCCGTAATCGAGTGGGTGATCCTCGGTCAGCCAATCTGACCTCGCGCCGAGTGCAGCTACCGAGGCTCCCGGATTGCCGCTGCGCCGGGCTCCGGGCGTTGTGCGGATGAACTCGGCGAGCGCTCCATTGTCCCGTATGGCGCGGGACGAGGCAGCATCGAAGGGCGGAATGTGGTCGCGCCATTCAGCAGGCACGCGCCCCTCTTCGTCGAGCAACTCGTCGTAACGGGCGTCCCAATCCACATAGGCCATCAGGGTCCCGGTTGGACCTATGGCATCGAGGAGCGCGCCGATAAGCGCATCCGGGCCGTTGAGCAAGGGGCCGACACGGCGCATGGCGGCATGCACCATCACCATGTCGCCGGGACGGATCCCAAGACGCTCCAGGTCGCTGCGCAGGGATGCGCGTGTGCGGAACTGAGGGGTGGGCGGCTGCATCCTGCGAGAGTCGCCGGCACCGGGCGGGGTGTCAATGATCCCCGGCCCCGATGCAACTCAGGCGGCGCTTTTCTGCTTCAGAAGGTTCCACAATTCGGCATCGTGAAAATCGGTGAGCGTGGCGTCCGCGCCGACGGCCCGCATTTCCTCGGCGCTGAGGCCGGTCAGCACGCCGAAGGAATAGATCCCGGCGCCCTTGGCGGCCTTCATGCCCGAGGGCGAATCCTCGAAGGCGATTGCTTCGTCGGCGCGCACGCCGAGGCGCTCAAGAGCGGTCAGGTAGGGCAGGGGATCAGGCTTGCCCCGTTCCACCTGATCGATGGTGATCTGGACCGGGAAGTGCTCATGCAGTCCCAGCACGTCCAGCATGTGGTCGGCATTCAGGCGCGGCGCGTTGGTGACCAGYGCTATCTTGATGCCCTGCGCCTTGGCCCAATCGAGCAACTCGATCAGGCCACCCAAGGGCTCCAGATCGAGCGCGAGGCGGCGGAAGGCTGCTTCCTTCTCGTCCGCGTAGGCTTCGTGCTCGTCGACCCCTAGATGCGGCAGGAGGGAGGCGAAGATCGACGGATTGGTGCGGCCGATGATCGTGGAGCGGTAGACCTCGTCGGTGATGGCCACGCCCTGCGGCGCCAGAACCTCGGCGAAAGCTTGCAGATGAATCGGGTCGCTGTGCACCAGAGTGCCGTCCATGTCGAAAATCAGAGCCTTGAGCATCGATCCGTCTCTCAGAAAGTCAGGGTTGGCCCGGGTGATACGCCGCTTCACCCGGAAAGGCACCCAGTTGGAAATGCAGGTCTGCCTTATAGATAATGTAGGGGTCAACCACCAGAGAAAGCATGTTCCCGCCCATGGATCGAGCCTCCCCCCGCCAAGCTGATGCGGCATCCCGACCAGGAATCATCAGAAAAATCCGGGAGCTTTACGAAGGCGATACGGTGGAGGCCCACAATTTCCGCTATGGGCTGCTTGTCTTCGACGTGGTGACGATCCTGTTCATCGTCGTCACATCCTTCCTGCCACGCTCGCCCTTCATGGAATGGGCCGACGTGATAATCGGCCTTGCCGTTCTGGCAGATTTCGTGGCGCGCCTGAGCATCAGCCGGACGCCGTGGAAGGACTTGGTGCACCCGATGACGATTGCGGATCTCGCCGCCATCGTGTCCTTCCTGGCGCCCGTCGTCGGCGAGGGCATCGGCTTCCTGCGCATTCTGCGCACCATGCGGCTTCTGCATACCTATCAGCTGCTGGCGCGATTACGGAAGGACAGCACGTTCTTCCGGCGTAACGAGGAACTGATCATCGCTTCCGTCAATCTCGGCGTGTTCATCTTCATCATGACAGGCTTCGTCTACGAGACGCAGCGTTGGACGAACAGCCATATCGGCAACTATATCGACGCGCTGTATTTCACCATCGCCGCGCTCACCACTACCGGTTTCGGCGACATCACGCTGACCGGTACGTTGGGGCACCTGATCTCGGTCATCATCATGATCTTCGGCGTGACGCTTTTCCTGCGCCTCGTGCAGATCCTGCTCATGCCCAACAAGGTGCGCTATCCCTGTCCAGTCTGCGGGCTCCAGCGGCATGACAGGGACGCGGTCCATTGCAAGGCCTGCGGCACTACCCTCAACATTCCGGACGAGGGCGCGGTCTAGAGCTGTTTCCTCTTACGTGGAATCAGCTGTCTTCTTCTTTGGGCCGCATTTTTTGACGGCGAACCGGAGCCACTTCGCCGAAAAATGCTCTAAGCCTCATGCATTCGGAATGATCGCCACGCCCCGCTTTGTTGCGAAGGAGATCGAGACGGGCGAGCCGACGGCCAACGGCTCCGGGCGTGCATATTGCACGACGAACAGATGGCCGATGGAGGTTTCCACCTCGTACTCCACTTGCGTGCCGAGATAGGAGGCTTTCTTCACCTCGCCGGAAATCGCGCCGGGCGCGGGGGCTTCGTCGATCAGGATCGCATCCGGACGGACCGCGAGTTTCACGGGGCCACGGCTCGTGTTGCGGTGAGGAAGCTGCAGGGTCGTAGAGCCGATGCGCACATGGGCATCGGCGCCTGCCACATCCACGATCTCGCCGGAGATGATGTTGGCATCGCCGATGAAGTCGGCGACGAACAAGTCTGCCGGCTGCTCGTAAAGCTCGCGGGGCGTGCCGGTCTGCGCGATGCGGGCATTCGACATCACGATGATGCGGTCGGACACGGCGAGCGCTTCCTCCTGATCGTGCGTGACATAGGCCACCGTCAGGTTGAGGCTCTGCTGCAATTCGCGGATATCCTCGCGCACGCGGCGGCGCAGCTTGGCGTCGAGGTTGGACAAGGGCTCGTCGAAGAGCAGCACCTGCGGCTCCAGCACGAGCGCGCGCGCCACGGCCACGCGCTGCTGCTGGCCGCCGGAGAGTTCCGATGGTGCGCGCTTCTCGAGACCTTTGAGGCCGATGAGAGAAAGCTTCTCCATCGCCATCTCGTTGGCGTCCTTCTTCGACGCTCCCTGCACGGACGGGCCGTACGCCACGTTCTCCAGAACCGACATGTGCGGGAAGAGCGCGTAGGACTGGAACACCATGCTGACGTCGCGGTCGGCGGCGGAGAGGTTCGTCACATCCTTGCCGCCGATGAGGATCTGGCCTTCGCTCGCCATCTCAAGCCCGGCGATCATGCGCAGGGTCGTGGTCTTGCCGCAGCCCGAGGGGCCGAGCAGGGTCACGAGCTGGCCGGGATCGATGGTGAAGGACACATCGTCCACGGCCGTCACGTTGCCGTAGCGCTTCGTCACGTTGCGGAATTCGACCGAGGCCGCCTGCTTCTTGGAGGTCTGGGTACGAGACAGGGTGCTTAAGGATGACATCTGGTTCATGGAATCGCTTGAACGGCAACGGGAGTGGCGGAGGTGCTTGCGGAGCGGCGTCCGAGACGCCGCTCGCCGACGGCCAGCTGGATCGCCGTGATGGCAACCAGCATAACAACGATGAGCACGGTGGAATAGGCGATGGCGAGGCCGAATTCACCGGCCTCGACGCGGCCGACGATGTAGGTGGTGGCCATGTTGTATTCGGCGGTCACCAGGAAGATCACAGCGCTGACTGCGGTCATCGCACGCACGAAGGAATAAACCAGCGATGCGACGATGGCGGGGCGCAGGAGCGGCAGCACAATGCGGCGCATGGTGGTGGCCGAGCGCGCGCCCAGCGTCAGGGAGGCCTCGTCCAGGCTCTTGTCGATCTGGCTCAAGGTGGCGATGCCGGAGCGAACGCCGACCGGCATGTTGCGGAACACGAAGCACATGACTAGCACGAAGCCCGTGCCGGTAATCTCGATCGGCGGCACGTTGAAGGCGAGGATGTAGGACACGCCGACGACCGTGCCGGGAATGGCGAAGCTGAGCAGCGTGCCGAACTCGAACGAGCGCTGACCGGAGAAGCGCTGACGGGTGAGGAGGTAAGCCGTCAGCAGGCCGATGGCGGCGGTCAGCGGCGCGGAGAGAGCCGCGACCTTCACCGTTGCGAAGAACGAGTTCCACGCGGAGCCGGAGAAGTAGAGGCCCCAATCGGCGCGCTCGACGCGGAAGGCGGTGAGGAAGTGCTCGAGGGTCGGCGTGTAGTCGCGGCCCATGGAGCGCACGAAGGCGCCGACGACGATGATCGCGTACACGGCAACCGTGAACAGAGCCCACGGGATTGCGGTGAAGTACGAAGCCAGTGCTACGCGGCGGGGCAGGGGAAGTGGAATGCCCGCATCACCCTTGCCGGTCACGGTAGTGTAGACCTTCTTGCCGAGCCAGGCATGCTGGAGCCAGAACGCGCCGAGGGTGAAGCCGAGCAGCACGATGGACAAAACGGCCGCTCGCCCCTGATCCTGCTGCGCACCGACCACGGCGAAGAAGATCTTGGTGGAGAGAACCTCATAATTGCCGCCGAGCACGAGCGGGTTGCCGAAATCAGCTAGGCTTTCCACGAAGCCGAGGAGGAAGGCATTTGCCAAGCCCGGACGCATGAGCGGCAGCGTCACGGTCCAGAAGGTCGTCCAGCTCTTGGCGCGCAGCGTCTGCGAGGCTTCCTCGAGCGTCGGGCTGATGCCCTGCACCACGCCGATAAGCACGAGGAAGGCGATGGGCGTAAACGCGAGGAGTTGCGCAATTAACACGCCGGGAAGACCGTAGATCCAGCGCGTGCGCGGAATGCCGAACCATTCGAACATCACGGCGGAGAGAGCGCCGGAACGTCCAAAGAGCAGGATCAGTGCAAGGCCGATGACGAAAGGCGGCGTGATGATGGGCAGTACGCTCATGATGCGCAGGAGCTTCTTGTAGCGGAAGGCGGTGCGCGTTGCGATGAGTGCGAAGGCGAGGCCGAGCGCCGTGGTGCCGAAGGCAACCAGCAGGCCGAGGAACAGGGTGTTCCAAGCCACGCCGCAGCGCAGGTCACTTGTCAGGCAATCGAGACCCCAGATCGACTTGTCCATGAACTTCGTCAGGAAGACGAGCGGTGCGAGGCTGCCGTCATTATCGGTGAAGGCGCTGGCGAGGATCGTGGAAACGGGGAAGAAGACGAAGACGATGATGAGCGCGATGACGATGCCGATGGACGACGTGACGAAGGAATCGCCCCGGCACCAGCCGCGCGCCGCAAGGCCGTGGCAGAGAATGATGAGGAAAGCAGACGCCGTGAGCGCCGCGCCGTAGCCCATGCCGGCCTGGCTTGGTCCGGGACCGCCTGAAACAGCTTTGAGGATGTCCACCGTCCAGCCGTTGAGGCCGATGGTGAAGCCTTGGAGGACGATCAGCGCGAGACCGAGAACACCCGATGCGACAAGCCATCTGCTGTTCGCGGAAGACGAAGGCAGCACGACCGGGCGCAGGCTCATGAGCAGGGGCAGCACGATCGGCAGAAGCCACCAGGCTCCCCGCATGCCGTGCAGGAGAGCGGAGCCGCCAACGAAATAGTCGCTGAAGGTGGGAGCGGCGGCGCGGTCGAATCCGTACCAGGGCAGGAGGGCGAAACCGACCCAGCCCAGAACGATCCAGCCAAGGGTTGCCCGTGACATGTCTGTTCTCGCGTAAAGACTAAAAGCGGGGCCTCATGCGAGCCCGGCTTTGGCATTTATAAAATGAAGAATGGCTTCCGGCGGAGCGCATCGTCGCTCCGCCGGGCTGCTGTCAGGCCGACTATTTCGGCAGGTTCTTCACCTCGTTGTCCCACTTGGACAGGAGGCGCTTGCGCTCTTCCGAGGAGCCGTACTTCGCGAAATCGAAGTTGATGAGCTTGATGTCGGTGAGCTTGGGAGCCTGCGGCGGGATCGGCGTGCTCTTGTTGGATGGCACCTGATAGGACTTGGCTTCCGCGCCGATCTTCTGCGCATCGGCGGTCAGCGCCCAGTCGTAGAACTTCTTGGCGTTGTCCATGTTCTTCGCGCCCTTGATGATCGACATGGAGCCGATCTCATAGCCCGTGCCCTCGCAGGGAGCGACGACCTTGATCGGCGCCTTGTCTACGACCATCGTGACGATGTCATGCATGAAGGCGATGCCGGCGGTGGTCTCGCCCAGCGCCATTGCCTTTGCCGGAGCCGCGCCCGACTTGGTGTACTGGTTCACGTTCTTGTGCAAGGCCTTCAGGTACTCGAAGCCCTTATCCTCGCCCATGATCTGGACGATGGTGGCGAGCAGCGTATAAGCCGTGCCGGAGGAGTTGGGATCCGCAACCTGCACTTCGTCCTTCAGCTCGGCCTTTAGAAGATCAGCCCAGCATTTCGGCTCGCCGACGCCGTTCGTCTTGGCGAGGTCCGTGTTGTAGCCAAAGCCCAGGGCGCCGGAATAGATGCCGACGGTGCGCTGCTTGGACTGCTCCCACTGGCGCACGGCCCAATCCTGAAGCTCGCTCATCTTCGGCGACTTGTATTCGACGGTCAGGCCTTCCTCGGCCGCCTGCATGTGCGGGTCGCCCGTGCCGCCCCACCAGATGTCGGCGCGCGGATTGGCGGATTCCGCCTTCACCTGCGCGAAGACTTCRCCGGCGCTCTTGCGGGTCATGGAGACCTTGATGCCGGATTCACGCTCGAAGGCGTTGACCATGGCGCGGCACCATTCTTCCTGCACGCCGCAATACATGACAAGCGCGCCCTGCGCCTGCGCCGCGCCTGCGGACAGGAGCGAAAGAGCCGTCATGGAGCCTGCCAGCATGGTGGCCGCAACGAGATTCTTCTTCAGTTTCATCAGTATCCTCCCGGTAGATGATTGTTATCATTTTTGTTGGTCGGCTAAGCTCTCCTCAATGAAGCTTTCGGTCAAGAGCCTTGCCGCCGATAGTCGTGAATTTGTGAATAATGTAGCTGCTACGGCTCCTTGGAGATCCCCGTCGCGGCCATGATCGCCTCCGCAAGCTCGGGCGTGCAGCCGAGAACGGGGTTGCCGCTGCGCAAGCCGTCCTTAGCGAGGAAGTTGTTGGTCCAGCCACCGGCTTCCTCGATGATGAGGAGTCCTGCCAGAGCATCCCAAGAATTGATGTGAAGCTCGCAATAGCCATCGATGCGCCCGTCGGCCACATAGGCGAGGCCGAGCGTGCCCGATCCCGCGCGGCGCACGTTGCAGCCGCTCTTCTTCAGTTTCTCCACGGCGGCGATGTAAGGCTCCGGCGGCAGGCGGGACGACCAGCCGGCCTCCACCGTCGCCTGGCGCATGTCGGCAACGCCGCTCACGCGGATCGGCTCTCCGTTAAGGACGGCCCCGCGTCCGCGCTGGGCCGTATAGAGCTCGGCATGCATGACGTTGTAGATCACGCCGATCTCTACCCGGTTGTCGCGCACGAAGGCGATGGAGATCGCGAAATGCGGGATGCCACGGGCGAAATTCGCGGTACCGTCGATGGGATCCACCACCCAGACATCACGCTCGAAGGATCCGCCGCCTTCCTCCCCGAAGAAGGAATCGGCCGGAAAGAGAGCGTTCAGGCGGCTGCGGATCAGCTCTTCCACTTCCGCGTCGGTGGCCGTCAGGAAGTCCTGATGTCCCTTGAAATCAGGGCGCTGCGAGCGTGGGCGCTCCAGGAAGCGCTTGCGCGCCAGCACACCCGCCTCGCGCGCGATGGCGCAGGCCGCGGCAAATCTCACATCCAGATCGTTGGTCGTCATAGCGTCTTGGCGCTCCCCAGGGATCAAAAGTCGGGCCGGTTTGTTATCAGGCTTCATTCTCAAACGTGACATTACGGATAGTCATCTGGTTGTTGAAGAAGGGTGATACCTTCAACCGCCGATGAATTGATCCTTTATTAGCCGGCTCAAATCAATTACGTTACAAATTATCCCACTTGGTATCCTACTCTCGTCGAATGCCCCGCATCCCCAAAGAAGAACTCAGTCAGGTCGCAGCGCTCCCCTTCCGCATCAAGGAAGGTCGGATTGAGGTGCTGCTCGTCACGTCCCGCGAGACGAGGCGGTGGCTAATTCCCAAGGGCTGGCCAATGAAGGGCAAGAAGCCTCACAAGGCGGCGGCCCAGGAGGCGGAGGAGGAGGCCGGAGTCAAAGGCGAGATCAAGCAGGAGCCTCTGGGCTACTACGATTACTGGAAGCGCCGAGCCTCGCATTTCGACCTGTGCCGTGTGAACGTCTATCCGCTGGAAGTCTCCAAGCAGCTCAAGTCCTGGCGGGAGAAGGGGCAGCGCGAGGCGCAGTGGTTCGAGGTCGAGGAGGCCGCTCATCAGGTACTTGAACCGGCGCTCGCGGACCTAATCCGTAGGCTGCCCGAGCACGTCTAAAACATTGACTCTTATGAGTCGGTGACTGGAAATTTCCGGTCGCAAGGGAACGCATCGCTCTCCGAGAAGTATTCAAATGGCAAGACGGGCAAGCCTCGCAGCTTGGCCGTTTCCCGAGATGCTGTAAGGAGATTTCGATGAAGGCGCTTGTTTGGCACGGCACCACTGATATCCGCTGCGACTCCGTTCCCGATCCACAGATCGAGCATCCGCGTGACGCGATCATCAAGGTGACGAGCTGCGCCATCTGCGGCTCCGATCTTCACCTCTACGACCATTTCATGCCCGGCATGAAGAGCGGCGACGTCATGGGCCACGAGACCATGGGCGAGGTGGTCGAGGTCGGCGCGCAGACGAAGGGCAAGCTGAAGGTGGGCGACCGCGTGGTGATCCCCTTCACCATCATCTGCGGCGAGTGCGATCAATGCAAGCGTGGCAACTTCTCGGTCTGCGAACGCACCAACCGCAACGGTCATATCGCCGCGAAGGCCTTCGGACACGCGACGGCCGGCCTCTTCGGCTACACGCATCTCACCGGCGGCTATCCGGGCGGGCAGGCCGAGTATCTGCGCGTTCCCTTTGCGGATACCACGCATATCAAGGTGCCGGATGGCATTCCGGATGAGAAGCTGCTCTTCTTGAGCGACATCTTCCCGACCGGCTGGCAGGCCGCCGTGCAATGCGATATCCAGCTGGACGATACCGTGGCGATCTGGGGCGCAGGCCCCGTCGGCCAGATGACGATCCGCAGCGCGATCCTGCTCGGCGCGAAGCAGGTCGTCGTGATCGACCGCGTTCCCGAGCGTCTTGCCATGGCGGAAGCAGGCGGCGCGATCACCATCAATTTCGATGAGGAAAGCGTCATCGAGCGGCTGAACGAGCTCACCAACGGCAAGGGCCCTGAGAAGTGCATCGATGCGGTCGGCATGGAAGCGCATGCGGCTGGCACGATCGATGCGATGTATGATCGCGTGAAGCAGGCGACGATGATGGAAACTGATCGTCCGCATGTGCTGCGCGAAATGGCTTATGTATGCCGCCCGGCGGGCGTGCTCTCCGTTCCCGGCGTCTATGGCGGACTTATCGACAAGATCCCGTTCGGCGCCATCATGAACAAGGGCCTGACGATCCGTACCGGACAGACCCATGTGAACCGCTGGACGGACGATCTCCTGCGGCGCATCGAAGAAGGACAGATCGACCCATCTTTCGTGATCACTCACACGGTCGGCCTCGAAGAAGGGCCCGACATGTACAAGATTTTCCGCGACAAGCAGGACGGCTGCATCAAGGTCGTGCTCAAGCCATAAGAGGTGTCACCATGCGCTATGAAACGGAAAGAACACGCCGACGCGGTCACGCCGATACCGCAACAGATACTCTGGCGCGCGGCCTCGGCCTCTTCTCCATCGTTCTTGGCATCGCCCAAGTGGTGGCGCCACGCACATTAGCTCGTGCGCTCGGCATGAAGGGCCAAGAAGGGCTTATTGCAGGCTACGGCGTTCGCGAGATCGCGACCGGCATCGGCATCCTTGCCTCCAAGGATCCCATGCCTTGGATCTGGGGACGCGTGGCTGGTGACGGCCTCGATCTCGCAACGCTCGCCACAGCGCTCGAGGGTAACAATCCGAAGAGAGGCAATGTGGGCATCGCCATGGCGGCGGTCGCCGGTGTAACGGCGCTCGATGTCTATTGCGCGCAGACCTTGAGCCGCGAAAGCCCGCATCCACTACCGCCGATGCAGGATTATTCGGATCGCACAGGCTATCCGCGCGGTATCGAGGAATCGCACGGTGCGGCGAGCGACTTCGAGGTTCCACAGGACTTCCGCATCCCCGATGCGCTGCGTCCCTATACGCAGCCTGAGCTTCCCCAGCGGCCCATGCCGGGCCTGTAGCGCATGGCGAAGCCGCAGGTCTTCACGATCGGCTATGAGGGAGCGGATGTGGACCGCTTCCTCACCACCCTGAAGGATGCAGGCGTGGCGACTCTCGCCGATGTGCGGGCGGTTGCGCTTTCCCGCAAGCGCGGATTTTCCAAGTCCGCTCTGCGCGATGCCTTGGCAAACCAGGACATCGGTTACGAGCATTTCATCAAGCTGGGAACGCCGAAGGAGGGCCGTCAGGCCGCAAGGGCAGGGGACGGTGAACTCATGCGCCGCATCTATTGCGATGAGGTGCTTGCCACCGACGAGGCGCAAGCGGCGTTCCGCGATCTGGAGGCGCTCGCCGCGTCCCGGCCCATCTGCCTCCTGTGCTTCGAGCGCGACCCTGTCAATTGCCACCGGCGCGTGCTGTCGCAGCGGCTGGAGAAGCTGGGCTTCGAGACGGTCGACCTCACAATCCTTTGAACTGTGGCACAAGTCAGTTTGGCTGCGACCTCAAAGTACAATTTAACGAAGTATATATATGCTATATCATATATACTCATTCCTTGATTCTCACCGGCTGAAGAGCAAGAGCCACAGCTGGACAACGCAAATAATCCTATAGGGGCGTAGTATGACGACATTGCCAAGCTGGGGTTCTCGGATCGAGCCCATTCTCGGTTCAGATGGGTTACCGAAGAACCCCATTATATCAATGGCCGGTGATGGCTCATTCGTCGTCCTCTGGTCCGGTGAAGGGTCGAGTTCCGCAAACAGCCTGTGGATGCAGATCTATAATGCGGACGGCACAGTCAGGAAGCCCACGACGGAGATCGTGCTTGCGACCGATGACGGCAACAAGTTCTCCCCTTCCGTCACACTCCTCAACAACGGCAATTTCGTTGTGGCATGGCAGGATGAGAGCGGCCTTGACGGGGATACCCTCGTGGGTGTTCGCGGCCAAGTCTTCACATCGGCGGGTAACAAGGTCGGGGGTGATTTTCACATCAATTCCAGGCTTGCCGGCGCTCAGGCGGAAGTGTCCATCGCCGCGCTCGCGAACGGCGGTTTTGCCGTTTCCTATACGGACTTTGCCAGCGTTGAAGCAGGAGCAACGGGAGATGGTGACGGCGCCGGCATACGTACCCGCGTGTTTAACGATCTCGGGCATGCTTTGGGAACTGGTGAAGATCCGATTGCCAACGGCGTCACTCCGGGTTCGCAATCGAAGCCGGTAACGATCGCGCTGAAAGACGGCCGATATGCCGTCCTCTATCATGATGAAAGTCGTACGGAGGATGCTGACGACACGATCCGTGGGCACATTTTCAATGCCGACGGTACGCGTGAAACCGGTAATGATTTCCTCGTCTCATCGGCTTCCGGATCGGAGAAATGGGCGTCTGCGACAACCCTCGTTGGTGGAAACTTCGTTGTCGTTTGGGAAAGCAAGGCGAGTTCGTCGAGCTATCCCAGTATCAAGGCTCAGGTCTTCGATCCCAACGGCAATAAAATCGGCGGCGAGATCGTCGTCGACCGCTCGGGCAGCACTCAGCAGGAAAAACCTCAGGTCGTCGCCCTCAATGACGGCGGGTTTGCGATCTCATATTGGGGCTTCGCTGGGACGGAAGCCATTCGGATCGCGACTTTTGCCGCTTCCGGTGCATTTGTTTCGGAGACATCGGTGGCTGGAACCGATGGATATGCCCTTGTGCCCAGCTCCGGACTCAGCGCCCTCGGCGACGGGCGCATTGCCCTCACCTGGAGCGAAGGAGATCTCGTTTCTGGTGAATATGCCGTTCACGCTCAGATCTTCGATCCGCGCAGTGGCGGCGTGAACCTGCCGGGCACGAGCCAGAATGACCAGTATATCGGAACGGCCTTCAATGACGTTCTGGCCGGCGCTGGCGGCAATGACCGCCTGACGGGTGCAGGCGGCAACGACGTTCTTGCCGGCGGGGCAGGTTTCGACACGCTGATCGGCGGAACGGGCGACGACGTCTATTACATCGAGGCGGGCGACATCGTGATCGAGGAAGGCGGCGGCGGTTACGACACCATCGTTGCCTCGTACAGCGCTGCTCTCGGCGACAACACCCAGGTTGAGGTATTGCGAGCCGCTGCCGGAACGGCTCCTCTGAGCATGAGCGGCGCCAACATGAACGATACCCTCATCGGTAACGATGGTCACAACGTTCTCAATGGTGGAGCCGGTCGCGACACGCTGATCGGCGGAACGGGCGACGACGTCTATTACATCGAGGCGGGCGACATCGTGATCG
>NZ_JBFUMH010000045.1:0-36692 GCF_054049475.1 Microvirga sp. P5_D2
GAACCTCGACGACCTGTCGCCCTCCGAGCGCCGCCTCATGGAGCGGCATTGGGGCGTGCTGTTCCAGCAGGGGGCGCTGTTTTCGGAACCTCGACGACCTGTCGCCCTCCGAGCGCCGCCTCATGGAGCGGCATTGGGGCGTGCTGTTCCAGCAGGGGGCGCTGTTTTCGGCGCTCACCGTGAAGCAGAACGTGCAGGTTCCCATGCGCGAGCACCTCGACCTGTCGGAACGGCTGCTCGACGAGCTGGCCATGCTCAAGATCGAGATGGTGGGCCTCAACCCCGATGCGGCGGACAAGCTGCCCTCGGAGCTCTCCGGCGGCATGATCAAGCGCGCGGCGCTCGCCCGCGCCCTGGCGCTCGACCCGGATATCGTCTTCCTCGACGAGCCGACCTCGGGTCTCGATCCCATCGGCGCGGGGGAGTTCGATGAGCTCATTGCGACGTTGCAGAGGACTTTAGGCCTCACCGTATTCATGGTAACCCATGATTTGGACAGCCTTTACACGGTGTGCGACCGGATCGCGGCGCTGGGTGACGGCAAGATCCTGGCGGAAGGGCCAATCGAGGCGATGCTGGCATCGGATCACCCTTGGCTCCGCTCATATTTTCATGGAAAACGGGCGCGCGCGGCCATGGCCGGCGGCGCGTAGGGTTTGGTGATGGAAACGCGTGCGAACTACGCTCTGATCGGGCTCTTCACCTTGGCGGTGATCGCGGCCGCCTTCGGGTTCGTCTACTGGTTCTCCGGTGGCGATCGGGGACAGTCGCGCCAGAGCATCCGCGTGGTCTTCTCGGGCTCCGTCGCGGGCCTGTCGCAAGGGTCCAGCGTGTCCTTCAACGGCCTCAGGGTCGGCGAGGTGACCCAGATCAGCCTTCTGCCCGAGGATCCGCGCCGCGTGGTGGCGGTCGTCCAGGTCGATGCCAGCACCCCGATCCGCTCCGACACCCGCGCCCGCCTGGAATACCAGGGCCTTACGGGCGTTGCGAATATAGGCCTGTCCGGCGGCGAGCCCGGCGCGCCTCCGCTGGCGGCGGGGCCCGGCCAGCCCATGCCGACGATCTTCGCCGACCGTTCCGACTTCCAGGATCTCATCGAGACCGCCCGCAACATCGCCCGCCGGGCCGATGACGTGCTGGAGCGCGTGGGCCGGGTCGTCACGGACAACGAGGGCTCCATCAACCGCACCATCCAGAACGTGGAGCGCTTCTCCCAGGCGCTGGGCGAGAACGCCGAGGGTATCGACCGCTTCCTGGCCCAGATCGGCCAGGCCGCAGAGAAAGTGGGTCCGCTCGCCGAGAAGCTCGAGACGCTGGCGACCAATGTCGATCAGGTGGTGCGCGCGGTCGAGCCGCAGCGCGTGACCCGCATCGTCGAGAACGTGGACAGCTTTACCCAGGCGCTCGGTGAGAACCGGCAGGTGGTGAGCGAGGCCCTCAAGGATGCGGCAAGCCTCGTGGACCGCCTCAACGAGACCGCGCCCAGGCTCGATTCCGCCGTCACCGAGATCTCGAACCTCACCAAGGCGGTCGATCCGAACAAGGTGAGAAGCGCCGTCGATAACGTCCAGAACTTCACCGACACCCTGAACCGCCGCAGCCCGGACATCGACAAAGCGATCCAGGAAGCCCGCTCCATCACCGAGAAGCTCAACAAATCCGCCGACAAGATCGACAGTGTCCTGGCCGGCGCCGAGAAGTTCCTTGGCTCCGCCTCCGGGGAATCGGGCAAGGGCGCCTTCGACGAGATCCGCGCTGCCGCCGTCTCCGTTCGGGAACTGGCCGATGACCTCAATCAGCGGACCAGCGGAATCGAGGGCGTGCTCTCAGGGGTTGGCCGCTTCACGGAATCGGGGCTTCGCGAATACGAGGCGCTCGCCGTGGAAGGCCGCAAGACCTTGGGCGATATCAGCCGCGCGGTCCGCAGCATCGAACGTAATCCACAGCAGTTTATTTTCGGTGGCCAACCTAATCTCCCACAATACAATGGACGCCGTTAAGTAAGCGTCATGTGTAGGTCATCCGTGCCTCTTTCCTCGAACGATCTGTTACGGCCACTCCGACGCCTGGCGCCGGTGGTGGTTCTTGCCGTCCTCGCGGCGGCCTGCTCGTCGGGGCCGGCCCCAACGACCTTTGACCTCTCCGCGCCCACCGCGCGGATCAGGGGCGCCTCCGGCGTTCAGGTCCTGGTGAACGAGCCGGCTGCTATCCAGACCCTTGCCGCCCAGCAGATCTTGGTGAAGGACGCGAGCGGCACGATCTCCTTCCTCGGAGGAGGGCAGTGGGCCGACAACCTGCCCCGACTGATCCAGACGCGCCTCATCAACACCTTCGAGAACGCATCCCAGATCCGCGGCGTCTCGCGCCCCAGCAGCGGCGCGGTCGCGGATGTCCAGCTGATCTCCGAACTCCGCAGCTTCGAGATCGCCACGCCTTCCAACGAGGCGGTGGTCGAGATGTCCGTGAAGATCGTGAGCGACCAGACCGGCCGCATCGCCCGGGGCCGCATCTTCCAGGCCCGTGTTCCCGCCGCTGCCGTGGATGCTGCAAACGCGGCCCGCGCCCTCGACGAGGCCCTGTCCGTCGTGATGCTCGACATCGTGCGCTGGGTCAGCGCCGGCCCGCTGCCTCGCCGCGAGGAGCCGGGCGACGTGAGCAGCCAAGCATCGAGCAACGAACAGGCTCCGACCTGAGGGTTGCGGTTTTTCGCTGAAGTGATTGAAGGCTCCGAAGATTTCGGAGCCTTTTTGTTTGCGGCATTTTCAACAACGCCACGTCATGGCCGGGCTTGTCCCGGCCATCCACGTCTTTCCACTGCCCTTGCCCTCATCCTGAGGAAGTCGCGGAGCGACCGTCTCGAAGAACGAGGGCGTCTCCAGAGATCACTGACGATCCTTCGAGACGCAGCTTTGCTGCTCCTCAGGATGAGGTCCGTGGGGGTTGGAAACGAAGGCGTGGATCACCGGAACAAGTCCGGGGATGACGTCGGAGGGTGTCTCTACAGAAGCTGTCACCCTGGACGGTGGAGCCGAGCCGGGATCGTGCACAGGAAGAGCGCAGCACAACAAAAACGCGGCCCGGAGGCCGCGTTTTTCATGAACCGTATTGCAACCCGCTCTTAGTCGAAGCGGCCGCTCGCGTGGGCGAGCATGGTGTAGACCTTGCCGGTTTCCGATGTGAGGTAGGTCTTGGTCAGCGTCGAGTCGCGGTCGTCGCGGGAGACTTCGGCAAGGAGGCGCTCGAACTCGTCGACGTAGCGGTCGACGGTCTGGCGGAACTCCTCATCGCGGCGATACTTGCGACGGATCTCCTCGAAGGTCTGCTGACCTTGCGCCGTGTAGAGCTTGCGGCTGAACACGTTGCTCTCACCACGGCGATAGCGATCCCACAGTTCGACGGCGGCGTCGTGGTCGATCATCCGGGCGATGTCCACCGAGATCGAGTCGAGGGACTCGAGGCCGTTGGTGCGGGCGCGGGCAGGGCCGCGAACGGGCTCCTCATCCTCGCGCGAGGCGCGGTTCAGGAGGTCCGAGAGCCAGCCGCCGCGGGCAGCGCTTGCATCACGGGCCGCATTGGCCTCCTGGCGCAGGGCAGGGCGCTCGGCGGGAGCGGCCTGCTGGCGCACCGGAGCAGACGCGGGAGCGGCGGGTGCCGGTGCCGGAACCGGACGCGGCTCGGGCTGGCGGGCCACCACCGGCGCGGGTGCCGGAACGGGCATCGGGGCAGGGGAGGCGATGCGCTGCTCGACGGCAGCGGCGACCGCAGCCATGGTAGCGGCGACGGGCGCCTCGTTCACGGCGGCGCGGCGGGGCTGGACGGCGGGAGCCGCATCGACCACGCGGTTCGAACGCGAGACCAGAGACGAGAGCTCGTTGAGAGCCTTGATCTGGTCGGCGACGACGCGGCGCATGTTGGCCGTACTCTCCTGGGTTTCCTGCGGCAGCTCGACGACACCGCGACGCAGCTCGGCCCGGGTGGCTTCCAGCTCGCGCTGGATCTGGCCGGTCATGCCGCGCAGCTCGCCCATGGTGTCACGGAACTTCGAGGTTGCGCTGCCGAGGGCCTCCGCCATTTCGGCGGCGGCCTGCTCATAGGTGCCGCGCAGGGCGGCGGCCGTGCGCTCGCTCTCGATGCCCGTGGTGGTGCGGATGCGCTCGAACTGCTCGCCGATGGCGCTGGTGGTCGTTTCGGCAGCGCCCGCGAGGACGGAGCCGATCTGACGCGCCTTGGTCTCGGCGTTCTGGAGCGAGCCTTCCACGAGGGTGGTGAAGGCGCGGGTGACGGATTCGAGATCCTGCGAGCGCTCCTCGATGCGGCCGAGAAGATCGTTCAGGGCGCTCTGGCGGCTCGACAGGGCCTCGGTCATGCGGGCTTCGACGCGCTCCAGGGCGGTAGCCGCCTGGGTGAGCGTGTTCATCTGCTCGTAGGTGGTCTCAGTGAGGGCGCGGCCGCGCTCTTCGAGGCCTTGAGCGAGGTCCATGGCCTGCTGGATCGCACCGGAGGAGACGCTGCGCAGGGCATTGACCTGATCGGCAACCTGATCCGAGGCGCGGCTGGTTTGAGAGGCGATCTCCGAGAGGAGGGTCTCGATATGCTGCACGCGCCCGCCCAAGCCGTCCTCGACGGCGCTGAGGTTGTTGCCGGCGGAAGCGGCAACCTGCTGGAGCATGCGGCCGGCATCCTCCAGGCGGCCGAGCACGTCGGAGAGTTCGCCGCGCAGGCGCTCGTTGGTGCCGAGCAGGGTTTCGACCGTGCGCTCCGTGCCGGAGTCGATGGCAACGCGCATGGCTTCGGTGGACTGCATGTAGGACGAGGTCAGCTCCATCGTGCGCTCCTGGAGCGACGACAGCATGCTGCCGCTGCGATCCTCGAGGGCGCGGAGCGTGCTCTCGGTGATGGAAGCGACCTCGCGGCCGATCTCGTCGCCACGGCCGTTGAGCGCCTCGATGAGCGAGTTGCCCTGCGTGTCGAAGATCGAACGGATCTCGCCGATGCGGCTGTTGAGCGAGGAGACAACCGTCTGGCCGCGCTCGTCGATAGCTTCCGCGACACCGCCGAGACGGTTGACGACGCGCTCCTCGAAGAGGCCGACGCGCTGGTCGAGCGTCGCGGAAATCTCTTCCGCGCGACCGCCGAGCGTCCGGTTGAGTTCGGAGGCGCGGGAACCCAGCGTCTCGGCAATCTCGTCGGYGCGGTCGCCGAGAACCTGATGGATGCCTGCGATGCGGCTTTCCAGGGTCTCCGCAATCTCACCGGCGCGGGTGCCGAGGATCTGGTTGATGGCGGTTGCGCGCGTCTCCAGCGTCTCGCCGATCTGCTCGGCCTTGGAGGAGAGCGTGTCGGCGATGCTGCCGGTCTTGGCGGTGATCGCCTGGGTGATTTCGTCGACGCGGGCCTGAAGGGCATTGGCGACTTCGCGGCCGCCCTCGGCCATCACACGGGCCATCTCACCAGTACGCACGACGAGCGCCTCGTTGAGTGCCGTAGAGCGGGCGCTGAGAACGCTGTCCACGCGCTCGACGATGGTGTCGAAGTTGACCGTGATCTCAGTGGTGCGGCGGGAAGCATGCTCTTCGAGCGCGGTGAGCTGCGTCTCGATGGCGGAGGTCGCCTCGCGGGCACGGTCCGCGAAGGACTCGGCCATGGTGCGGCCCTGCACGGTGATCAGGCGATCCATCTCCTCGAAGCGGCCGCCGATGGTCTCGGTGAGGCTGCCCACATCGGTGGAGATGCGCTCGGCCAGCACGCCGCCACGGCTCATGACGCTCTCGAAGGCTTCGAGGCGCGAACCGAGGGTTTCTTCCATTTCGCGGGCGCGAGTGTCGACGGTGGTCGAGAGCGTATCCGCCGTGCGGTTGAGCACCTCGTTGACGCGCGCTCCCTGCGTGGCGATGGCAAGAACGATGCCCTTGCCCGTGTCGGCGAGGCGAACCTGCGCTTCGTCCACATGGCGGGTGATGCTCTCGGAGAATTCCTGGCCGCGAGTTTCGAAGGAGTTCTGGAACTCCTCGACCTTCGAGCCCATGAGGAAGGAGATGCGTTCGCCGGTCTGGGCGAGGGTCGTCTCCAGGGCCTGGCCCTGAACGGTGACGGACTCGGCCACGCGCTGGCTCGCCGTTTCGAGACGGACCGCGAGATCCTCGACACGGTTGCCGACGGCTTCGTCCGCGAGGCGCACCGCGCTCTCCAGATGCTCGCGCACTTCACCGCCGCGAGCGGTGATCTCACGCGAGACTTCTTCCGCGGTCGTCGCCATGCTGAGGCGGAACTCGCCGCCGCGAGCGATGATCTCGTCGACCACTTCCGTGCCGGTGGTGGCCAGCTGCTCGCGCAGCGTCGTGCCGCGTGTTGCAAGCTGCTCGATCAGGGATGTCGCGGTCGTCGCGAATTCATCGCGCAGGGTGGTGCTGTTCGATGCGAGCTCCTGAACGATGGAGGTGCCCGTGGCGGAGAGCTGCTCGCGCACGAACGTGCCGCGCGTCAGGATTTCCTCGCTCACCGCGCTGCCTGCGGCGGCGATCTGGTCGCGCATCTCGGTGGTACGGGCGGAAATGTCGTCGGCGATGACGCCGCCAGTAGCCGCCAGCTTTTCGGTGATCTCGCTGCCGCGGTGAGAGAAGCTCTCTTCGAGGCTGCGCGCGGTCTGCTCGAAAGCCTCGCGCACGTCATTGCCCTGCTGGGCGAGCGCGTCGATCACGCCACGGCCGGTTTCGGCAAGCGTGCGGGTGACCTGGCTTGCGCCTTCCTGAAGATGACGGGTGAGAACGTCGCCGGTGCGTTCGAAGGCGCCGGTGATGTCCTGCGCCTTGCTTTCGAGCGCGGTGGTGATGGTGGTGCCAACATCGGCGATGCCGGTCTTGATCTCGTCGCTCGCGCCGGACAGGCGCTCCACGAGTTCGACGCCACGGCTCGCCATCTCGTCGACGACGCGCTCGCCGGCGCGACCGAGAGCCTGCGTGATCTGGTCGCCCTGGCTCTCGAGTGAGCCGGTGACCTTGTCGCCCGCGCCGCTCACGGCCGCCACGACGCGTTCGCTGGCGCTGTCGAGATCCTGAAGCAGGTTCTGGTGCACGCCGGTGATCGAGCCGCGAACGCGCTCGGCGTTCGAGACGATGGCCTCGCGCTGCGCGACGAGTTCGTCGATCAGCGAGYGGATGCGGATTTCGTTGTCGGAATAAGCGCGCTCGAGCGTCGAGATCTCGCTGCGGACGAGCGTCTCGAGTTCGCCGGCGCGGGCAAGCGCACGCTCGACGCCGTCGCCGACAGCGGCGACTTCACGGCGAACGGCCTGCGAGACCGAGAGAACCGCATCGGTCGAAAAGTTCTCGGGTTGGGCGAGGCGCATGGCGACTTCGCCGATGGCGCGAGCCACCATCTTCATTTCCTGCGAGCGGACGGTGAGCATCGCGGCGATGTAGAAGAGGAAGAGGGGAGCGATCAGTACAATCGCGCCGAGCGCCAGCTGTGAGGTGGAGAAGGTCGCGAGCAGCTGCTCGGGCGAGACGATGCCTTGTGAATAGACGAACGCGCCGACGCCACCGAGCCAGAGCAGGGATACGAGTGTGGCGAGAACGTAAGCGCGGCGGGAGGGGCGAACCTGAAGCGCTTGAAGCATCACGCCGACATTCTGGCGGTCGTCGTTGGCGACAGCCGCGCGGTCGGGAGCGACGAAGCCGGAGCGGGGCATGTCATCCACCCTGACCTCACGGTCTTCCATGCGGTCCGCCGTATCGTCGGGATCCGCGTTGAAAGGCCCCCTGGTGAAATCGTGGGCCTCGATGTCGGGCAGCCGGATGTCTTCGGAAGAAGCGGACCTGCTTTCCGTCTGACCCGGGGTTGGGATGTCAAGCGACTCGTCAAGGTTGAGCGCTTGCTCGACAGCCGAAAGGGCTGCCTCCGCCGGGTCTTTTATCTTCTTCTTCTCGATCGCCATGATCCGCCCTCGTGACGCAACTGATGATGATCGAAGCTGTGCCAAGCCGCCCGATCGGACGGAATGCATAGCCTCGACCAGCACGGAGGAACCGGAGTCGGTTCTTCCGTAAGGTAATCTACTATTTACCAAGCGAGTTTAGCGGCCGGTCATGATGAAGGAAACCCGATGTCCCCTGCCACTTGCGAACGTCGTTAACGGCTCAGTAACCTGCACTACCGGGTAAATTGAGGCGAAAAAACGGCGGGTTTCGCGCTCGTCTCTCGTCTTCCGGCGCGCTCTGTCGTAAATATGCGCCGTCACACAGAGGTCCGCAATGATCAAGATCACCTATATCGATGCCGAGGGAACCTCCCGCGAAGTGGAAGCGGAGGAGGGCGCGACCGTCATGGAGACGGCCGTGCGCAACGGCATTCCCGGCATCGAGGCGGAATGCGGCGGCGCCTGTTCTTGCGCCACGTGTCACGTCTATGTCGACGAGGAATGGGAATCTGCCACAGGCCAGCCGCAGCCCATGGAGGAGGACATGCTCGATTTCGCCTTCGACGTGCGCCCCAACTCGCGCCTATCCTGCCAGATCCGGGTGCGACCGGAACTCGACGGCCTCGTCGTTCGTACTCCCACCAGACAAGGTTGATTGCTGCCCGGAGGCAATTCATGTTCAAGACGATCCTCGTTCCCGTCGATCTCGGTGAAACCGAAGCCGCCCAGCCCGCCATCGACAAGGCGGTGGAACTCGCCGCAGGCGGAGATGGCAGCATCCGCCTGATCTATGTGCGCTCGCTCGTGCCGGTTACCTACATGGAGTTCATGCCTCCGGTCTTCGACGAAGAGCAGCAGGGCGAGGCCGAGAAGAAACTCGCCGAGATCGCCGCCAGCGTGAAGCTGCCGCCCGAGCGTGTCTCGGCGGTGGTGAGGCTCGGTTCGGTCTATAACGAGGTGCTGGACGAGGCCGAGAAGACCGGCGCGGATCTGGTCGTCATCGGCTCTCATCGCCCGACGATGGCGACATACCTGCTGGGGTCGAACGCCGCGACGATCGTGCGGCACGCCAAGTGCTCGGTGCTGGTGGTGCGGGATTAACCTATCCCACAGTGTCATCCCGGACGGTGTAAGCCGATCCGGGATCGTTGGCAGAATGAGGCGCTCGAACCTCCACGTCATCACCGGCCTTGTGCCGGTGATCCCGATGGCTTGAGGCATCGCGCTCTTCCAATCGGGATAGCCGGGACAAGCCCGGCCATGACGTAGTGGATATTCTTCAGCCAGCCTTCGGCATCAGCTCGTTCGGCAACTCGCCCGCACGAAACACGCGCGGCTTGTTGAGACGTATCATCGGCTCGATCTGCCAGACGCCCACGACGGCGAACAGCACGCCCAGCAGAGCGACGGCAGTCGAGCCCATCTGCGCGGCGCGCCAGATCAGCACCGCCATGGCGAGAAGCGAGGCGATGGCCACCGTGAAGGTGGTGGCCCAGAGCCACCAGGGCTTGCCGGCGATGAAGCGAGCCTGCGGATTGGCTTTCGCGATGGCCGCGCAAAGGCTCTCGGCGAAGGCGCGATATTCCATCGTCATCTCCTGGGCTTCGACCAGGCTCTTCCAGTTGAGCGAGGAGAAGTTGAAGGCCTTGCCGTCCTTCATGACGACCCGGGTGCGGAACGCCTTCTGACCCACACGCCCCGGCTCGTAGGTCATGCGCACGACCTCGACCGCGCCGAGCTGCACCTCATGGACCTTACGGCCGGTATCCACGATCAGCCTGTCGCCCTTGATGGTAAAGGTGATCGGGCTGCCGATGGGGCGGGGGCTGTGGGTGTAGGTCTGTATCATGGGCGTCTCATGGACTAAGTCCCGCCTCGGTGACAAGCCCGCGCTCTCTTTTTGGTCTACCGGACCAGCTCCCGCATCGCGTTGTCGATGCCTTCCAGGTTGAGCGGATACATCCGTTCGCCGAAGAGCTGGCGCATCAGGGCGATGGATTGCGTGTATTGCCAATGGGGCTTGGGCGTCGRGTTGAGCCAGACGGCCTTCGGGAAATGATCGAGGATGCGCCTGATCCAGTCATGGCCCGGTTCCTCGTTCCAATGCTCCACCGAGCCGCCGGGATGGGTGATCTCGTAGGGGCTCATGGAAGCATCGCCCACGAAGACCACCCGGTAATCGGACGGATAGGTGCGGATCACGTCGAGCGTCGGGATCCTTTCGTCGAAGCGGCGGCGGTTCTCCTTCCACAGGTTCTCGTAGACGCAGTTGTGGAAGTAGAAATGCTCGAAATGCTTGAACTCCAGCCGTGCCGCCGAGAACAGCTCCTCCGCCTTCTGGATGTGCCAGTCCATGGAGCCGCCCACATCGAGGAAGAGCAGCACCTTCACCGCGTTGCGGCGCTCGGGCCGCAGGCGCACATCGAGATAGCCTTTATGCGCGGTCTCGTGGATCGTGTTGTCGAGGTCGAGTTCTTCGGCTGAGCCGGATCTGGCGAAACGGCGCAGGCGACGCAGCGCAACGCGCATGTTGCGCACGCCGAGCTCGACGCTGTCGTCGAAATCCTTGAACTCGCGCTTGTCCCACACCTTCACGGCGCGGAAATTGCGGTTCTTGTCTTGGCCGATGCGGATACCTTCCGGGTTGTAGCCATAGGCGCCGTAGGGCGATGTGCCGGCGGTGCCGATCCACTTGTTGCCACCCTGGTGCCGGCCCTTCTGCTCCTCCAGGCGCTTCTTGAGGTTCTCCCAGAGCTTCTCCCAGCCCATAGCCTCAAGCTGCTGCTTCTCCTCGTCCGTAAGGTAGCGCTCAGCGAGCTTTTTCAGCCATTCCTCGGGGATCTCGCCCTGCTCCAGGGCTTGGCCCATGCGCTCGATGCCCTTGAAGGCATGGGCGAAGACTTGGTCGAACCGGTCGAAATGGCGCTCGTCCTTCACCATGCAGGTGCGGGACAGGTAGTAGAATTCTTCCACGCTCTTGTCGGCGAGATCCTGCTCCACCGCCTCCAGCAGGGAGAGATATTCCCGCAAGGACACGGGAACCTTGGCCGCCCGCAGCTCCGTGAAGAAGGTGAGGAACATCGCCTATTTGCCCACGGTGCGCCGGGCGCGGAACTCGGTTCGATCCGGCTTCTTGCTGGTCTGCTTCAGGATCGCGCGGAACTCGTCCCGCCGCTCGTGGATAGAGGCGATCACGAGGCCCATGGGCACGCCGATATCCGCCAGAACCGCCTCGCTGAGCTGAAGGGAGGCTTCGATGGTCTCCGGCACCGCATCGTCGACGCCGAGCTCGTAGAGCTGCGCCGCGTGCTTCGCGTCGCGGGCGCGGGACACGATGGTGAGGTCGGGCCTCTCTTGCCGGGCGGCTGCGACCACCGCCTCGATAGAGCTTGGCGTGTCGAGGGTGATGACGAGGGCACGGGCCTGCTCGATGCCGCAGGCGCGCAGGAAATGGGGATAGGAGCCATCTCCGAAATAAACCGGTTTTCCCGCCTTCCGCTCGTCCGCGACCCGGTCCGGGTCCATGTCGATGGCCAGATAAGGCACGCGATGGCGTTGAAGCATATCGCCGACCAGCTGCCCGACGCGCCCGTAGCCCGCAACGATGATGCGTCCAGCCTCTTCCGGAGGCGGCGGGACGGCTATGGTCGGATCGAGCGGCAACTTCCTCTCGAGGCGGCGGCTCAGGCGGCGGGCGAGGCGGGCGAAAACCGGGATCGCCGCCATGGTCAGGGTCGTAACGAGCAGCAGGTTCTGGCCGATATCCATCGGTACGAGGCCCGTGGTCATGGCAACGCCCAGGATGACGAGGCCGAACTCGCCGCCGGGCCCCAGCAGCAAGCCGGTCTCGGCCGCTTCCGAGGCGTTGAGGCCGAAGGGCCGTGCGAGCCAGAAAATGATCACGCTCTTGATGGCGATCAGGAAGGTGGCCACGGCGAGAATGGTGACCGGGGCTTCGAGAAACCGGACCACGTCCAGGCTCATGCCCACCGACACGAAGAACACCCCGAGCAGCAAACCCTTGAACGGTTGGATCGTAGTGTCGACCGCGCGGCGATACTCGGTCTCGGAGAGGAGAATACCCGCGAGGAAGGCCCCGAGCGCCATGGATAATCCGCTCACCGCCGCGATCAGGCTCGTGACCAGCACCACGAGAAGGCACGCCGCCATGAAGAGTTCGGGACTCTTGGTGGCCGAGACCATCTGGAAGAACGGCCGCAGGATGATGCGCCCGAGACCGACGATGACGGCAAGCGCTAGCGCCGCCTGGAAAAGGGCTGTCGCGAAGGACAGCATGGTCGCATCCGGCTGGCGCGTATCGAGGGCCGCCAGGGTGAACAGGATTGGCGCCACCGCCAGATCCTGGAAGAGCAGGGCGGAGAAGCTCGCGCGGCCCGGCGTGGTGTTGATGCGTTTCTGTTCCGCGAGAACCGGCAGGACGATGGCCGTCGAGGAGAGGGCAAGCGCGATGCCGATGACGGCTGCCGCCGTGACCGTGTCCACCACCTTTAAGGCGAACAGGCTGAGCGCCAGCGTGCAGAGCACGACTTGGAGCGTGCCGAACCCGAAGACTTGTCGCCGCAGGATACGCAGGCGCTGCCAGGAAAGCTCGATGCCGATGGTGAAGAGCAGAAACACTACGCCGAATTCGGCCAGGCGCGATGTGCCCTCCGGATTCGTGAAGGTGAGCCAGTCGATCCAGGGATGTTCGGGAACGAACCGCCCGAGCCCATAGGGCCCCAGCAACGCGCCTGCCGCGAGAAACCCCAGAACCGGGCTGATTTTCAGCTTATGAAAGAGCGGGACGACGACGCCTGCCGTTGCCAGAAAAAGGATCGGCTCCTGATACGCGTGCAGGTCTATCGAGGGGGACATATTTTCCTTCCAGTCAGACGTATTGTGGGTCTAGCCGGAAGCACAGCGCAAGCGCAAATCGCGGCCTCAGGGAACATGACGGGCGCGACATGAATGCAGATGGAGCATGGGTGGGACGATGAGGGGTGTTATCCCGGACGCCGAAGGCGATCCGGGATGACCACCTAGCTTCACCCCAACGTCGCCAATGCCTGCGACAGATCGGCCACCAGATCGTCCGGGTGCTCGATGCCGATGGAGACGCGAATTGTGGCGTCGGAGACGCCGAGGCGATCTCGGGTGGCTTTGGGGACGCCGGAATGGGTGGTGGAGGCCGGGTGCGAGATGAGGGACTCGGTTCCGCCTAAGCTCACCGCGAGCTTGAAGACCTGGAGCGCGTTGAGAACCTTGAAGGCCTCCGCCTCGCCGCCCTTCACGTCGAAGGAGAAGGTGGAGCCCGGTGCGTCGCACTGGGATTCATAGACCTTCCGAGCGTTCGAGCCCTCCGGCAGGTAGGCGAGGTGGTGCACCTTCGTGACGCTGGGGTGGTCGTGCAGGAACTTCGCTACGATCTCCCCATTGCGGTTCGCCGCCTGCATACGAAGCGCCAGGGTTTCAAGCGAGCGGCCGAGCATCCAGCAGGAATGCGGGTCGAGTTGCGTGCCGATGGCCGAGCGCAGAAGGCGGATCGTCTTGATCATCTCCTTGGAGCCGAGCGCCGCACCGGCGATCAGGTCCGAGTGCCCGCCCACATACTTGGTCAGCGAATAGACCGAGATGTCCGCGCCGTCCTGCAGGGGCTTCTGGAAGACCGGGCCGAGCATGGTGTTGTCGCAGACGATGACCGGACGATGGCCCTGGGCTGCTCCGATCTCGTCGGCGAGGGTCTTCATGAAGGCCACGTCCACGAGGGTGTTGAGCGGGTTCGAGGGCGTCTCGATCATGATCACCGACACGCGGCCCTTCGCTTGCGCTTCCTTGGCCGCCGCGCGCATGCCCGCCTCGTCGACGCCATCGCCGAAGCCGACAGCCCCGATGCCGAGATTGGCGAGCGTCTTGGCGATCAGGGTCTCGGTGCCGCCATAGAGTGGCTGCGAATGGAGGATCACGTCGCCGGGCTTGGCGAAGGCGAGGATCGTGGTGGAGATCGCCGCCATGCCGGAGGAGAACAGGAGGCCAGCCTCCGCCTCCTCGTAAATCGCAAGCCGATCCTCGACGATTTCGGAATTCGGATGATTGAAACGCGAATAGACGAGACCCGCCGCCTCACCCTTCGGGGGCTCCCGGCGTCCGGCCACGTAATCGAAGAATTCCTTGCCGTGCTCCGCGCTGTTGAACACGAAAGTCGAGGTCAGGAAGACCGGCGGCTTCACCGCGCCCTCGGAAAGGGTCGGGTCGTAGCCGTAGCCCAGCATGAGGGTTTCGGGCTTCAGCTTGTGATTCCCGATGCGGTCTTTGTGATAACGGTTATGAGCCATAGGTTTTTGTCCTCCCGAATGTTTTTATAAGGCTCTGTTCGAACCTATCCGGGCATGGAAGGCAAGGCCTCCGTCTCATCCCCTTCGGCGGTTCTGCTTCCCGACAATGGCTTGTCCTGTCCTGGAGTGGGCTCCGGAGTCGGCAGGAAGATGACGGGCCATTGTCTATCGGACGGGGTGCTCAGCTTGGAATCTACGGTCACCAGATTCCACAAGCTCTGATCGCGGGGCGTGACCCAGGTGATGCTGCTGTAGGGCGTCTCAAGCAAGGGAATCGCGACCCGCAAATCGATGTCCATCGCCTGGAAGTGTCTGAGATGGGCAGCTACCAGAATCTGAAGGCTCGCTACAGTCCCTTCGTTCATGAGCCTGGGCTTGGTTTTCTTCGGGGCCTTCCCATCCTGGGAGGCCGCATCGACAGGGATCCATCGGTGAACGCCGAGCCTCGATCCCTTCGGCATGCTTCGGGTTATACCTCCAGCATAGGTCATGACACAGGCCGAGGCGCAGGTCGCCGGTTCGATCTCGACTGCGCCGTTGCGGATATGGGCATGCCCAACGATTGTATTGGCCTTCAGCCGGCGCATGACCCTGCCGAGTGCCAGGGCGCTATTGAGAGTGCCGCCATTGGAGTCGAATACGAAATAGAGGYGCTTCTTGAAGCGTTCGTGCAAGATGAAGTCGTAATAGGCGTCCATCGTCTTCTCTGTGAACTTGCCGCTTGCCTGAACGACGGTGCAATCCGCACAGATTTCTGCGATGTCCAGGCGCGTGAAGGTCATGCTGCCATCCTTCGGTGACTTGACCTTCTGGGCCTGGGCGACACTTGCGGCCAGGATCAGGAACAGGGCCATAAGAGGGGAGAGCAACAGCTTGGACATCGGGATCTTCTCGATTGAATTCAGCCCATGCTCCTCCAAATCCGGACAAAATGAAAGATAGTATCATTTTCAGGTGACGGCTTGTCTCAGGCGCTTCCATTCCGCATCTTCAGCCAAGACAATCAAAGGATGAGTGGATGCGCTTTGCCGGAACCGAGACTTATGTGGCGACCGAGGACCTGACGGTTGCCGTCAATGCGGCGATCACCCTGGAGCGGCCGCTCCTCGTGAAGGGCGAGCCCGGCACCGGCAAGTCCGTCCTGGCGGAGGAGATCGCGCGATCCCTCGGCGCGCCGCTGCTTACCTGGCACATCAAATCCACCACCAAGGCCCAGCAGGGCCTTTATGAATACGATGCGGTCTCGCGCCTGCGCGACAGCCAGCTCGGCGACAGCCGCGTGTCCGACATCCGCAACTACATCAAGCGTGGCAAACTGTGGGATGCGTTTGCCTCCGATGTGCGGCCCGTGTTGCTGATCGACGAGATCGACAAGGCGGATATCGAGTTTCCCAATGATCTGCTGCTCGAACTCGATCGCATGGAGTTCTTCGTCTACGAGACAGGCGAGACCGTGAAGGCCGCGCAGAGGCCCATCGTCATCATCACGTCGAACAACGAGAAGGAACTGCCGGATGCTTTTCTGCGCCGCTGCTTCTTCCATTACATCAAGTTCCCGGATGCGGAGACCATGGGCCGCATCGTCGAGGTGCATTACCCCGGCATCAAGCACCGGCTCGTGGAAGAGGCGCTGAAAATCTTCTTCGATGTGCGCGAGGTTCCGGGCCTGCGCAAAAAGCCTTCCACCTCCGAGCTGCTCGATTGGCTGAAACTTCTGCTCGCGGAGGATATCGGCTCCGAGCAATTGCGTGAGCGCGACACCCGCAAGCTCATTCCGCCGCTCCATGGGGCGCTGTTGAAGAACGAGCAGGATGTGAGCCTGTTCGAGAAGCTTGCCTTCATTGCGAGAAGGGAAGGGCGCTGATGCTCCGTCTTCTCCTGCTCCGTCACGCCAAGGCCGCGTGGCCGCCGGGCATTCTGGATCTCGACCGTCCGCTCGCCCCACGCGGGCAGAACGCGGCGGTTCTGATGGGCAATTACATGAGGAGCGAATTCCTTATGCCCGATCTCGCCCTCGTCTCGCCGGCCCGGCGCACGCAGGAAACCTGGGAGATCGTGCATCCCTCCATCGGTGAGGTGCCGGCCCGCCATGATGGCCGCATTTATGAAGCGCCCGTGGCGCGGCTGCTCGCCGTGCTGCGGGAGGTGGAGCCCGAAGCGCGCACGGTTCTCATGATCGGCCACAATCCTGGCTTCGAGGATCTGGCGAGCCTCCTTATCGGCGAGGGCGACATGGAAGGAATCCTCCGGCTCGGCAGCAAGTATCCGACCGCGGGCCTTGCGGTCATCGATTTCGAGCACGAGAGCTGGGCTGAGGTGACGCGCAAGAGCGGACGTCTGGAGCGCTTCGTGACGCCGAAATCGCTCGACAACGGCGAGGACGATTAGGCGTCTGAGAAGTCGAGGTACAGTAATTCCTCGTCATAAAACGCATCGCCGACTTTAAGCGCCTTGCGCTCGATCCCGTAGGGCTTGAATCCGAGGGCATGATAGGTGCGCCGGGCGCTGTCATTGTTGAGGCCCACAGCCGCTTCGAGCATGATCACATGCCGGGAGGCCTGCTCGATCACGCTCTGAACCAGCTTCCGGCCCAAGCCGTGGCCGCGCTGATCCGGCTGCACATAGACGCCCCACATGAGGCCTTTGTGCGAGACCTTTATCCGGTCATAAACGGCAAATCCCGCCATGCCGACAAGTTGCCCGCCTGCGAAGGCTCCGAAGATCGCGTTCGGGCCGGAGGTGGGAATGCGCGAGCGGATCGTGTCGAGCGGCAGGTGCGCTTCTTCCTCGTAGCTCGAGCCGAAAGCCTCCGGACTCGTGGCAAGAGCCTTGAGCCTCAGTTCGCGGAAAGCTTCCGCATCCGAGGGCGACAGGCTGCGGATGATCGGTTCAGCGGTCATGAGATCCTGCCGAGAGATTGGGAGGGCTTTTGGTGCATCGGGGTATCGTCACGGTCAAGCCGTAAACATTGAGAATGAACCTGCCGGCCCTACCATCGTTCTGCCTGAAACCTTCCTCCCAATGCTTCCAGGCTGATCACAGGGGCAAAACCCTCATCATGATGCTCCAGACCTTTCTTGCGCTCGCCCTGGCCGGGAGTGCGCTCATGCCGGATCTATCCACGCTCGCCATCGACCCCGGGGCGCGGTTCCAGCAGGCGCGCTACGAGCCCGAGGCCCGTCAGGTGTCCAACTGGCGGCTGGAGGCGTTCGATGCACTGGAGCCTAAGACGGTCGTGACCCTGGCGGCCCTGTTCAAGGCCGAGCGCCCCTTCGTCACGCGCTGCGTCAAGCTCAACAATTACTGGTGCATCAAGAGTGCCCGCTGGAACGGCGAGCTGGCGACGGATGGCGAAGGCCATGTGGGCTTCGCCTCCGCCGACCACGGGGCCGATGCCGCCGCGACCCTGCTGCGGCGCTATTATCTGGAGTTCGGCAGGAAGTCTGCCATGGACATCGTCCGCCGCTGGGCGCCTGCCGAATGTGGCATGGCGAGCGGCATCGGAGGCATCGCGGTTCTGGCCRTGCGCGGCATCGGCGGCACGGTTCGGGCGCAATACCTCGCCTCGCGCCGCAAGGGCCGGGTGGTGCGGTATACGGCGGGGAGTGGAGCGGGCGGCAAGCCGGGACGCGTGTCCCTGGTGATCCCCATGAAACCCAAGACGCCTCAATTCCGCGTGCCCAGCATTGCGGATGGAATGGGTGAGAAGCCGAAGCCGGTCGAAGCGCCAAAGCGCCTCGTCATCTCTCGCGCGAAGCCAAGCCGTGAGCCCACACCTATGCCTTCAGCCAACCTCAAGCCCGCGCCCAAGGTTCAGGTCGCGATGACGTGCCCATCGGAAGAGCAGAGGCATCGCAATTATGCGGGCCGCATAGTGCAAGGGCTCGGCATTGGACCGAGCGACGATCTCAAGCTTTTTGCGCAGGACGGCATGCCTTTGCCCAATCTCACGCATGTCATGCTCGCCATGGCGTCATTCGAATTGGGAACCTTGCGCGCCAGCCCCGACCTCGTGGAAAGGGCTGTCCAGCGTTTGTCGGCCAAGATGCAGAAGGACGCCGTTTCTCGCGCGAACGAGATGGAATTAGTGCAAAAGAATTTCCGCGAAGCTGTGCAGTAACAAGAATACAAGCGTTATATAAAGTGGTGTTTTCGGAGATGTTTTGAGTATATAAATCTATTATAAAGATTATATTCAAAGAATAATTATCTCGTTATGACGTTATTCTGCCATTTATCCGCCTATCGTTACATCGTTCATGATAGGGGATTTTCATGCAAAACTCTGTTCTTCATCCTAGTGAAACCGCTCGCAAGGGTTCCATCGATCTTGAACGAGCCCAAGGTGCTTCCAAGAGCATATATGACCAAGCCGTTCTGACGGACCGGCCGACGCTCTATCTTCCGCTGTCGAATAACGAGCCCTGGGAATTCGATTTCGCGAATACAGGGCGAAAGGGCGCCTATCATAATACCTCGGGCTCCGTCATGCCGAACGGCGATCAGGTCGCCGTGTTCAGCGGTCGAAACAGTTACTTCGAATTTCCGGATGCGCCGGATTTGTCCGTCTCAAACACGGGCATCCTGACCTTTGAAGCGTGGTTGCGCCCGGATGCTCTGAGATTCCCGAAGCAGGAGGGGAGCGGTTACGTCCATTGGATGGGAAAGGGCGAGTTGCCGGGCGAGATGGAATGGGCGGCTCGGATGTATGGGAGCAATAACCGGGAGGACCGCGATAACAGGATCTCCGGTTACGCTTTCAATGAAGAGGGCGGACGGGGGATCGGCTCGTATTTCCAGGATCGCATCAAGCCCGGGGACTGGATCCATTATGTTTTCGTTATCAACACGACGCCCAATAACCAGAAGGACCCCGGCTACACAAARATCTACCGGGATGGCAGCAACGCGAACCAAAACCCGGGCCGTGCCACGAAGAAGCCGTGGGACGATATGGACAAGCTTTCGGAGCATTGGCCCAACAAYCACACGCTTCATGTGATCACGCCGGAAGAGGGTGATGCACCGTTACGCGTGGGCACGCGTGATTTCCGGTCGTTCTTCAAGGGGGCAATCGGAAAGGTCGCGCTCTACGATTACGAGCTTTCTCCCGACCAGGTTCAGCGCCACTACGATGCCATGTGGCATGGTGCGGACTTCATGTTGTAAGTCCGCGAACCGGTAGCGCTTGCACTGCACCCATGCGCGCCCCACCTGTAAGCTCAGCTTGGGGATACTCTCCCATCGAGCCGGCATAGGCCGGCTCGAAAACTGTCGCGAGCTGAAAATTCAACAGGTTGGAAGGCCTCCTTGTCGCTTATCACCGATTTCGCCTCCCGCGCCGGGTCCGCAGCGCAGTCGCTCTGGGAGGCTTCCGGCCAGCTTGTCCAGCCTTCGCTCCGTCTCGGGGTCACGGGCCTGGCCCGCTCCGGCAAGACCGTTTTCACCACCGCTCTCGTCCATCATCTGACGCGGGGCACGAACCTTCCCGCTTTCCGGGCCTCCGCCGAGGGCCGCATCCGCCGCGCCCATCTCAGCCCTCAGCCGGACGATGCGATTCCCCGCTTTCCCTTCGAGGAGCACATGGCGGCGCTCACGGAAGATCGCCGCTGGCCGCAATCCACGAACCGCATCAGCGAGTTGCGGGTGGATGTTGAATATGAACGCAAAGCCGGATGGCGCACGGGTCCCGCATCGCTTGCCCTCGACATCGTCGATTACCCGGGCGAGTGGCTGCTCGATCTTGCTCTGCTCGATGCAGGCTATGCGGAATGGTCGAAGCAGACCATCGAGGCCAGCCGCAAGCGGGATCGCGCCGCTGCCGCTACCTCCTGGCATGAGATCCTGAAGACCTTCGACCCCGCAGGGCCCGCGGACGAGATGCAGGCCGCCAAGGCCAGCCTCGCCTTCACCGAGTATCTCATGGCCCTGCGCGCCGGCGCCGAGGCCGTGGCGACGACCCCTCCCGGGCGCTTCCTCATGCCCGGCGATCTCGCCGGCTCTCCCGCGCTCACCTTCGCCCCGCTCAAGCTGCCGGAAGGCCAGCCGATTGCGCCGGGCAGCTTCGCGGCCCTCATGGAGCGGCGTTTCGAGGCCTATAAGACCCATGTGGTCAGGCCCTTCTTTCGCGATCATTTCCAGCGGATCGACCGCCAGATCGTGCTCGTCGACGTGCTCGCCGCCATCGATGCGGGACCCGTCGCCCTGGCGGAACTGGAAGAAGCCCTCGATCAGGTGCTCATGGCCTTCCGCACGGGCCGCAACACGCTTCTGTCCCGCCTGTTCTCGCCCCGTGCCGATAAGGTGCTGTTCGCGGCCACCAAGGCCGATCACATCCACCATACTGATCACGACCGTCTCGATGCGGTTCTCCGCCTTTTGGTGAACCGAGCCGCTCGCCGCACGGAAGCGGCGGGCGCCCGGGTCGGCACGGTGGCACTTGCCTCCGTGCGCGCCACGCGGGAAACGACGATCCGTGAAGGCCGCGAGACCCTGCGCGCCGTCGCAGGCATTCCTGAAGCTGGCGAGTGGGTCGGCGGAGAGATTTTCGACGGGGAGACGGAAGCCGCGATCTTTCCGGGTGAGCTGCCGGAATCGGCGGAAGCGATCTTCCATGGCGCCATCGAGCCAGGTTCCTTCCGCTTCCCGCGCTTCCGCCCACCGAAGCTGCCTGTCGATGCGGCGGGCCGCATGGCCCGGATGCCTCACATCCGCCTCGACCGCGCCCTTGAATTCCTGCTGGGGGACCGTTTCGCATGAGCCGCCAACCGCGCGCCTTCCGCCTCGACGATCCGAATGTGACCGGCGGTGCCGTCCAGGTCACGGAGGAGCCTTTCGACGCCATCGAGGCCGCCGATGGCATCGTCGTGCCCATGGGCGAGCGCCGCCGCGCGCCGTGGGTCGGCATTCTGATTTCGGCCCTGTCGGGCCTGCTTCTTCTCGGATTGGGCCTCGCCCTCGAAAACCTCATCGGCAGTCTCTATGCGGTCGCGCCCTGGCTCGGCTGGGTGGGGTTGGCCCTCGCTGTTCTCGCGCTTTTTGCCTTCCTGGCCATCATCGGCCGGGAGATCGCCGGCATCTGGCGCGAACAGAAGATCGAGAAACTGCGCGAGGCGGCTATCGATACCCTGGCGGTCAAGGACCATAAGGCCGCCAAGAGCATCGTCTCGGACTTGCTCAATCTCTACGGCGCCCGCAGCAGCGCGGCTCAGGGCACCGCCCGCCTGAAGGCGCTCAGCGACGAGATCATCGATGCGGATGATCGGCTCGCCATTGCCGAGCGGGAGCTTCTGGCGCCGCTCGATGCCCAGGCGAAACGGGCGATTGCCGCAGCCGCCAAGCAGGTCTCCCTCGTGACGGCAGTGAGCCCCCGCGCCATCGTGGACGTAGCCTTCGTGATCTTCGCCGCCGTGCGCCTCCTGCGAACGCTGGCGCGAATCTATGGTGGGAGACCCGGTTTGTTCGGCTTCCTGCGTCTCGCCAAGGCGGCCTTCAACCACCTTGCCGTCACCGGCGGCATGGCCGTGGGCGACAGTCTCATGCAGCAGGTGCTGGGTTTGGGGCTCGCAGCGCGCATCTCCGCAAAGCTCGGGGAGGGCGTGCTGAACGGCCTGATGACGGCCCGTTTTGGTCTCGCCGCCCTCTCGGTCTGCCGCCCGCTGCCCTTCATCCAGGAGGAGACCCCGAAGATCGGCGATGTAGCCGGGGAGCTGATCAGCCGGGCTGAGAACGCCGCTGTCTAGGTGCGGCAAATCGTTCAGGCTTGGCCACTTTACGCTGGGGCAGGAAGAGTTGCTCCGTATTAGACAAATCGGTGACGTTTAATATCGTTGTCGGGGAACCTGCTTACCTATATAGGGGCGCCACAGTTCATTGGGGAACAATGGCCGCACATGACAGACATCGTTATTGATGAGGGTTATCGACCGACAGAAGACGAGCCCTTCATGAATGAACGGCAAAGGGAGTATTTTCGGCGAAAGCTCATTCGCTGGAAAAGCGATATCCTTAAAGAGGCTCAGGAAACTCTCGCAACCTTGCAGAGCGAAAATGAGAATCACCCCGATCTTGCCGATCGGGCCTCTTCGGAAACGGACCGGGCCATCGAACTTCGCGCCCGCGACCGGCAGCGCAAGCTGATCGCCAAGATCGACGCGGCCCTGTCCCGCATCGATGACGGCTCCTACGGATATTGCGAGGAAACCGGAGATCCGATTTCCCTCAAGCGCCTCGAGGCTCGCCCCATCGCGACCCTCTCGCTGGAGGCTCAGGAGCGCCACGAGCGCAATGAGCGGGTCTATCGGGACGATTAAGCGTCCGCTTCATTCCAATAAAAACAAAAAAGGGCTCCGGTGACGGAGCCCTTTTTCATTGATGACTTTTTTAAGCCTCAGCTCTTCTTGCTCGTGTCAAGCGGCCGTCCCAGAAGGCGGGCGAATTCCGCTTCGATCTCCGCGACGGAGAAGGGATCCGCTTCCTTGTCCTTTTTCTCCGAAGAAGCCGACTCGGCCGGTTGCGGCGGCAGGGGCGAGGGAGCGGGGCGCACAGGCTCGGCGGACGGGCGAGGGGCCTGCGGTGGCTGATCCTCTTCCTGCTCCTCGACCAGATCCTCGTCACGCTCTTCCTCGTAGGCTGCCAGAGGCTCGCCGATGGGGCCGGGCTCGAGGAAATCGTCGTCCTCATCCTGGTCGTCGAAGTCGGTGTCGTTCGCGGCGGCGGGGGCAACGGGAGCCATCGGAGGCGGCGGCACGGGAGCAGCCGGACGCTTCAGGGCTTCTTCGAGCTGCTTCGCCATGTTCGAGAGAACGACCGGATCGGCACCGCTCTTCTCAGCGGGCGGCTCGACGGGAGCGGGCTGGAAGGGACGAACCGGCTCGGACGGCTGAGGAGCCATTGGCGGTGCCACGGGCGGAGCCGGTACGGTGGGCGTTGCGCGCGACTGGAAGGGCGGCGGTGCGGGCGGCGTGAAGGCCGGGCGGGGCTCGGGACGCTCTACGACCGGTGCAGGCGCCGGGGCGCTCGGGAACACAGGTGCTCTGGCCTCGGCCCGAAGGCCTTGAACCACGGGATTGGCGGAGATGCTCACCGCATCCGGCTTCAGAACGGGCTCGGGCATCAACGGAGCCTGAGGAGCCTGAACCGGCGCGCTGATGGAAGCGACGGGAGCCAGCTCCTCATCCGCGTCCGAATCCTCATTGGGTCGGCGCACGAAGGAGCCGAGCTGCGCTGCGAGCTGCGCCTCGATGGACGGCCGTCCGTTCGGCTCGACCTGCGAAGCACGGGGAGCCTGCTCCAGCTGGGGTTCGAAACGCTCGGGTACTGGCTCGTTGGCCGGAGCCGGAATGCGTGCGCCCGCGACGCGCACGATGTTGGTCTCGATAACCACATCGTTGGGGCCGCCGATGAGAAGAAGATGCTCGACATTGTCCCGGCGCAACAGAAGCAGCTGCCGCTGACGGTCGAGATCGTAGACGTCGACAATGCCGAGGCGGGGCTGGCGGCTGCGCGAGCGGTCGCTGCCGGGCATCATGAGACGCGCGCCGGTTAGCTTGCGCAGCACCAGGCCGAACAATGCGACCAGGGCCAGGATGATCGCGAATGCGACCACGAAGAGGACAGCCCGCGACTCGGTACCAAAAAGAGATGACACGATGAACTCTCAAGCCTTGTGGGGGGCCTTTACAGGCCAGTTCTGTGTTGGTTGTACCACATTGACGGTTAAAGCCAGCCGCAAGGTTAACAGATGGTTAACGGTGTGGATGAGCGCTTCGGCAAACCCATCACAAAAAGGTAATCCGTCACATTAGTTCCCGTACTTCAGGCATTCTCATGCCTGGGCGGCGATGTGGTAGACGATGAAGGAAAGCTTATTTTCCCGCAAAATGCCAATTTCAGGGCAAGTTTTGGTTACGATGCAGTGTTCAGGCGGTGGATCTGCCTTCCGAAATGCAATTGCCCGGGCCTTGTGAGCCCGGGTAACTTTCAAGGCTGGTTCGGTTTTTAAAGCACCTATTCGAGGACAAGCGCGTCCCACATGCGCGATCTTGGAGCGACTGCGCGTATGAGCTGCTGCATGCATTTGAAACAGACAGATGTCTCTACGCCTCCTGCGAAGTCCCTTGATGCCGCCTTAGAGGTCAATCAATAAATTCCGTGTAGGACGGGCGAAAAAGTTAACGGTCGGATGCAATCCTGCAGCCGGTGCCGGCATAGTCGCCTTCCTGAAGGATAGAGAAGTTCATGGCTCACGAGGGCGACATGCCGAAGGGATCGACTATCGACCGCTCCGACCGCCCCGGCCATATCGGATGGGTTCTGCTGCTTGCGGGCATCATGGTGGGCGCGGTCCTGGGTCTGCGGTTCCTCGGCAGCGATCAGGCGCAGCTCCTGCTTCTGGGTCTTCTCGCCTTCTTCGCCATGGCCGGCGTGTTCTTCCTGTTCGCTCTCGCCATCGGAGTGATCCAGTTCGCGGGGCAGGTGGCCCGCAACGACATCACCAAGCTCATGTCCGATACCTCGGGCGAGGGGCTCGCCGTGATCGAGGACGATGGCGGGATCGTCTATGCCAACCAGACCTATATGTCGCTCGCGGGCGCGACTGGCGGCGAAGTTCGCCCCGTCGAGCGGCTGTTCATGGGTGCGCCGGAAGTCTCTGAGGCGATCTACCGTCTGGCGCAGGCCGCGCGCGAGCATCGCACGGGCACGGAGGAAATCCGTCTCTCGCCGTCCCTCGACGGCGCGCAGGAATTCGGCTGGTATCGCGTCCGCGTGCGGCCCGTGCCGCGCCCGAGCCGCCGGGAAGCGACCCTGTGGAGCATCGCGGACATCACGCATGAGCGCGAGCGTCAGGAAAACGTGTTCCAGGAACTCCAGCACGCCATCGATTATCTCGATCATGCGCCGGCGGGCTTCCTCTCCATCGATCCCAATGGGTCGATCATCTATCTCAACGCGACCCTCGCGACATGGCTCGATTACGATCTCGCCCAGGTCGGTTCCGGCGGCCTGAACCTTGCCGACATCCTGCCGCGCAATGTGGTGGCGATGATGACCTCGTTCACCGGCGAGCCGGGCAGCGTGCGCACGGAGAACTTCGATCTCGATCTTCGCCGCCGCAACGGCCAGTTCCTGCCGGTGCGCCTCTATCACCGCATCGCCTTCGGCCAGGATGGGCGCATGGGCGCCTCCCGCACCCTCGTCCTCAACCGCTCTCCCGGCGTCGAGGTGGATGAGGGCCAGCGCGCCGCCGAGGTGCGCTTCGTGCGCTTCTTCAACAACACTCCCATCGCCATCGCGACCGTCAACCGGACGGGCCGGATCGTCCATGCGAACGTTCCGTTCTCGAAACTCTTCGGCACGCTGCCTCGCACCGGCGAAGGGCTAGGTGAGGGGCCTTCGATCCTCGACAGCTTCCGCGAGGCCGCGCCCATCGATGCGGCGCTCAAGGCGGCGGCCGAGAACAAGGGCGATATTCCGCCGCTCGAATTGCAGACGGCGGGCGAGAACGGCGGCTCGGTGCGCGTCTGGGTGACGCCTGTGGGCGATACGGGCGCGGAGGGTGAGACAGCGATCATCTATGCCCTCGATACCACCGATTTCCGGAAGGTCGAGGAGCAGCTAGCGCAATCGCAGAAGATGAACGCGGTCGGCCAGCTCGCGGGCGGCGTGGCGCACGATTTCAACAACGTGCTGCAGGCCATTATCGGCTACAGCGACCTGTTGCTCGCCAACCACCGGCCCACCGATCCGTCCTTCCAGGACATCATGCAGATCAAGCAGAACGCGAACCGGGCCGCGAGCCTCGTGCGTCAGCTGCTCGCCTTCTCGCGCCGCCAGACCCTGCGGCCCGAGGTGCTCAACCTCAACGACCGGCTCTACGATCTCTCCATGCTCCTGAAACGCCTGCTCGGCGAGCGGGTGGAGCTCGATCTCAGCCACGGCCGCGACCKTTGGTTCGTGAAGGCCGACGTGAATCAGTTCGAGCAGGTGGTGGTGAACCTCGCGGTCAATGCCCGCGATGCCATGCCGGACGGCGGCAAGCTTGCGATCCGCACTGCAAATGTCTCCGCGCAGGAGGCGACGAGCCTCAACGTCAGCGCCATGCCGGCCGCCGAGTACGTGCTGGTCGAGGTATCGGACACCGGCAGCGGCATGACGCCGGAGGTGCTGGRCAAGATCTTCGAGCCCTTCTTCACCACGAAGGAAGTGGGCAAGGGCACGGGCCTCGGGCTCTCCACGGTCTTCGGCATCGTGAAACAGTCCGGCGGCTATATCGATGTCGATTCGAAGCCGGGCGGAGGCACCACGTTCAGCATCTATTTGCCGCGCCACATCCCGGCCGCGCAGGAGCTGCCGGAAGAGCCGAAGGCCGACGAACCGAAGAAGCCCGCCGCCGACATGACGGGGCAGGGCACGATTCTCCTGGTGGAGGACGAGGACCCGGTCCGCGCCGTGAATGCCAGGGCGCTGACCGCGCGCGGCTATACGGTGCTGGAGGCCGAGTCGGGCGTTGTGGCGCTGGAGATCATTCAGGAGCGCGGCGCACCGGTCGATCTCGTGGTCTCCGACGTGGTGATGCCGGAAATGGACGGCCCCACGCTGCTCGGCGAATTGCGCAAGCTCTACCCGGACCTGAAGGTGATTTTCGTGTCCGGCTACGCGGAGGAAGCCTTCCGCAAGAACCTGCCGGAAGGGGAGGAGTTTAATTTCCTGCCCAAGCCCTTCAGCCTGCGCCAATTGGTGGAGACGGTGAAACAGGTCATGGCTCGTTAACTATCTGTTAATGTTGTATTTTTCGCTGCATCAATGTGGTCGGCGAAAGGGCTGTGAATTCTGAAATGAGAACGAAAAAAGAACTTGCGGACAGGAACAAAGTGAGTACATATATCTCATCAACACCGCGTTGAGATTCATTCCTCCTCCTGCCATAAGGATGTCTGGTCATGTCGCAGTCTTCTTTGAGACTGGTGGAAAGCTCATCAATGGATAAAGACAAATCGAAAGCTCTCGACGCGGCGCTCTCTCAGATTGAGCGCGCCTTCGGCAAGGGCTCGATCATGCGGCTCGGCAAGGGCCAGCAGCCGGTTGAAATCGAAACCGTCTCGACGGGTTCGCTGGGCCTCGATATCGCGCTCGGCGTAGGCGGTCTGCCCCGCGGCCGCGTCATCGAGATCTACGGGCCGGAATCGTCCGGTAAGACCACGCTGGCGCTGCACACCATTGCCGAAGCCCAGAAGAAGGGCGGCGTCTGCGCCTTCGTGGACGCGGAGCACGCACTCGATCCCGTCTATGCCCGCAAGCTCGGCGTCAACCTGGACGATCTCCTGATCTCCCAGCCCGACACCGGCGAGCAGGCGCTTGAAATCTGCGACACGCTGGTTCGCTCCGGCGCGGTCGACGTGCTGGTCATCGACTCGGTGGCGGCCCTGACCCCGAAGGCCGAGCTCGACGGCGAAATGGGCGACGTGYAGCCGGGCCTCCAGGCCCGTCTCATGAGCCAGGCCCTGCGCAAGCTCACCGGTTCGATCTCCCGGTCGAAGACGATGGTGATCTTCATCAACCAGATCCGCATGAAGATCGGCGTCATGTACGGTAGCCCGGAGACAACCACGGGCGGTAACGCGCTGAAGTTCTACGCTTCCGTGCGCCTCGACAGCCGCCGCGTTTCGACGCTGAAGGATCGCGAGGACCCGATCGGCAACTCGGTGCGCGTGAAGGTCGTCAAGAACAAGGTCGCTCCGCCCTTCAAGCAGGTCGAGTTCGACATCATGTTCGGCGAGGGCGTGTCCAAGGTGGGCGAGCTCATCGATCTCGGCGTCAAGGCCGGCATCGTCGAGAAGTCCGGCGCCTGGTTCTCCTACGACAGCCAGCGCCTCGGCCAGGGCCGTGAGAACTCGAAGCAGTTCCTGCGCGACAACCCCGAGGTCGCCAACAAGATCGAGGCTCTCATCCGCCAGAATTCCGGTCTCCTGGCAGACCGCATTCTGGACCAGGCGACTCCGACCGCCGATGACCTGGATGAAGGTTCCGCCGACTAAAGAGGTTTTGCTCTCCTTCAAGGGCAAAGGAATGGCCGTCGCGAGAGATCGCGGCGGTCTTTTTCTTTGGGCCGCCGATGATGGGCAAACTCACAGAATCTAAGTTTACATTCCCTCTATTTCTGAAACTGTATAACACTCTGCAAGGGCGTTATTTTGCTGGGTGACACATGAACAATACGGATTTCGAATTGGAAATCGCTCACAAATTCGAAGCGATAAAGACCGTGTCTGGGCAAGTCTTTTGGCGGATTCATATTCCGAAGGTTGATTACAAGATTTATGTAGCTGCACAAAATATATATGCTCGTCAGTTACAGCTAAAAAATCGTCATACGACGCTACCTTATAAAATTATAGCCTGGATTATCGTCTTTATTTCGACGCTATATACATTGTCTTACTATAGCTCAGGTTCTAAAGATGCTTATATAATTTACATCTTGGTGATCATATCGGGGCTGAGTCTTATTCATCTAGGATACAAAAGGGCTGCTTATAAATTTTTGCATAAGATAAATGGAAATAGGGCTTGCGATCTCATGTTGAGCGAAGGGGGAATTCTAGTAGTGGTGGATAACGTTATTCAGCTGTTTCCCTGGAAGGAAATTGCTGACCGCCACAAAGGAGAATCTGCTCTTTATCTTATTGCAGAGAACTGCGCCGTCATTGCCATTCCCGAGCTCATTCTCGGACAGCAACCCGATGCTGAAGGAATGATGGCTTTCATCGAGCAAAAGCTCTCTGGCACATATCAAGCATGAGGCGCTTCCCTCACAAGGCTCACAGGCCGATCTGCGTCCTTAATTTGCTTGACCCTGATCAAGATAGGGAAAGAGAGGCGGATTGGACGCTATGCCTCGACAGCAGGTCTACTGACCGCTAAAACCGGCCTCCATCAAGAGATTACCGGGCCCGAAAAGCCCCCAATTCCCGAGTTTGAGAACCCATGAGCGGCGTCAACGAAATCCGGTCGGCCTTCCTCGATTACTTTGCCAAGAACGGCCATGAGGTCGTGGCGTCGAGCCCTCTCGTGCCGCGCAACGACCCGACCCTGATGTTCACGAATGCCGGCATGGTGCAGTTCAAGAACGTCTTTACCGGCGTCGAAAAGCGTCCCTACAGCACGGCGGCGAGCTCGCAGAAATGCGTCCGCGCGGGCGGCAAGCACAACGATCTCGACAATGTGGGCTACACGGCGCGCCACCACACCTTCTTCGAGATGCTGGGCAACTTCTCCTTCGGCGATTACTTCAAGGAGCGGGCCATCGAGCTGGCCTGGGGCCTGATCACCAAGGAATTCGACCTGCCGAAAGAGAAGCTTCTCGTCACCGTCTACCATGACGACGACGAGGCCGCGAACCTTTGGAAGAAGATCGCCGGGTTCTCGGATTCCAAGATCATCCGCATCCCGACTTCGGACAATTTCTGGCAGATGGGCGATACCGGCCCCTGCGGACCGTGCTCGGAGATCTTCATCGACCAGGGCGACAAACTCTGGGGCGGCCCTCCCGGCAGCCCGGAGGAGGACGGCGATCGCTTCCTCGAGTTCTGGAACCTCGTGTTCATGCAATACGAGCAGATCGAGCCCGGCAATCGCATCGTACTCCCGAAGCCCTCCATCGATACCGGCATGGGCCTGGAGCGCATCTCGGCGATCATGCAGGGCGTGTACTCAAACTACGACACGGATCTGTTCCGCACGCTCATCGAGGCCGTGGCCCATGCCACCGGTGTGGCGCCTGAAGGCGACCGCAAGGCCTCGCACCGCGTGATCGCGGATCATCTGCGCACCTCGTGCTTCCTCGTGGCCGATGGCGTGCTGCCGTCGAACGAGGGTCGCGGCTACGTGCTTCGCCGCATCATGCGCCGCGCCATGCGCCATGCGCAGCTGCTCGGCGCGCGCGACCCGCTGATGTACCGCCTCGTGCCCGTTCTCGTGCGCGAGATGGGGCAGGCATACCCTGAGCTGATCCGCGCCGAGGCGCTGATCACCGAGACGCTGAAGCTGGAGGAAACCCGCTTCCGCAAGACCCTGGAGCGCGGCCTCACGATCCTCGAYGATGAGACCCGCAATCTCACCAAGGGCCAGAACCTCTCGGGCGAGACGGCTTTCACGCTGTACGACACCTTTGGCTTCCCGCTCGACCTGACGCAGGACGCGCTCAAATCCCGCGGCATCGGCGTCGATACGGACGCTTTCGATGCCGCCATGGAGCGCCAGCGCGAGAAGGCCCGCGCGGCTTGGTCCGGCTCGGGTGAGGCGGCGACGGAAACCGTGTGGTTCGGCGTCAAGGAGCGCACCGGTGCCACCGAGTTCCTCGGCTATGATACCGAGACCGCCGAGGGCATCGTCGTGGCGCTGCTCAAGGATGGCGACGAGGTGCAGGAGCTAAAGGCCGGCGAGACCGGCCTCGTGGTCCTCAACCAGACGCCGTTCTATGGCGAGTCCGGCGGTCAGGTCGGCGATACCGGCGTGATGCAGGGCGAGGGCGCCCGCGTGTTCGTGACCGGCACCGAGAAGAAGCTCGGCGATCTCTTCGTGCACCACGTCACCGTGGAGCGTGGTTCGTTGAAGCTGAACCAGTCGCTCGAGCTGAATGTGGAGCACGAGCGCCGTTCGGCCGTGCGCTCCAACCACTCGGCAACCCACCTTCTGCACGAGGCCCTGCGCCAGGTGCTCGGCGATCACGTGGCCCAGAAGGGCTCGATGGTTTCCTCCGACCGCCTGCGCTTCGACTTCAGCCACCCGAAGCCCATCGAGGATGCGGAGCTGAAGGAAGTCGAGGAGATCGCCAACAGGGTGCTGCTCCAGAACGAGCCGGTGGTGACGAAGCTCATGGCCGTGGACGAGGCCATCGAGTCAGGCGCCCGCGCGCTCTTCGGCGAGAAATACGGCGATGAGGTCCGCGTCGTTTCCATGGGCAAGACCGAGGGCAACAAGACCTTCTCGGTGGAGCTCTGCGGCGGCACGCACGTGAACCGCACGGGCGATATCGGTCTCGTCACCATCGTGGGTGAGAGCGCGGTCGCCGCTGGCGTGCGCCGTCTCGAAGCGATGACCGGTGACGCTGCGCGTCGCTACCTCGCGGATGAGAGCCGCAAGCTTCGCGAAGTTGCCGGCCTGCTCAAAGCCCCCGTGGACGAGGTTTCGTCCCGTCTCTCCGCTCTTCTCGAAGAGCGCCGCAAACTGGAGCGGGAGCTCGCCGAAGCGCGTCGCAAGCTCGCCATGGGCGGCGGCGCTGCGGGCGGCGGCGATCCGGTGAAGGAAGTGGGCGGCATCAAGCTCATGGCGCGTGCTGTCACCGGCGTCGAGATGAAGGATCTCAAGAGCCTCGCCGACGAGGGCAAGAAGCGCCTCGGCTCCGGCGTCGTCGCCATCGTCGGCGTCGCGGATGACGGCAAGGCCGGCATCGTGGTGGCTGTCACGGACGACCTGACCGGGCAATACGATGCGGTCGCCCTCGTGCGCGTCGGCTCGGAAAAGCTCGGCGGCAAGGGTGGCGGCGGACGCCGCGACATGGCCCAGGCCGGCGGCCCCGACGGTGCCCAGGCCGAGGCCGCACTCTCGGCGATCGAAGCGGCCATGTCGGCTGGCGCCTGAAGCCTGCCGGTCCACGCCGCAACGGCATCGAATATGACCGCCTGACGCTTTTCCATGTGAGGATCGTCAGGCGGCTCACAGCCCTGTGCACAGCGCCGTTCCGTACTTGAAATACTGTAACTTATCCTTCTAGTTGTGCGGGCTCGCATCGGCGAGAAACAACAAAGAAAGATAACGGGGCAGCATTATGCGCGTATCACTTCTCGCAGTTCTTGCGGGCAGCCTATCCCTGGGAGCCTGCGCCACAGTCACCCGTGGCACGACCGAACAGATCACCTTCGATTCCACGCCTTCCGCGGAGATGCGGACCTCGACGGGCCTCACCTGCCCGACGACCCCGTGCACGTTGGATGTGAGCCGCAAATCCGAGTTTGTGGCGACCTTCTCCAAGCAGGGCTACCAAAGCCAGAACGTGATGGTGCAGACCCGTGTCGCGGGTGCCGGGGCCGCCGGCTTCGCAGGCAATGTCCTCATCGGAGGTGTGGTCGGCATGGGCGTCGATGCCGCGACCGGCTCGACCCTCGAGCATTACCCGAACCCGGTGAATGTGAGCCTCGTCCCACTGGTGCTCTCCCGCAAGAGCAAGAAGCCTGTGGCTCCGCGTGGTCCCGTGAAGGAACAGGCTGCGCCGACTTCGTAAGGCAAGTCCCGTCATGATGCGGATGCGGGCGGGATTTCATTCCCGCCCACTCCTCAAGACACTTGGTTTTCCGTGACGACCAACACTAGTTTTTCGTCACTCTCCAGATCGTATTCGACAGATCGTCGGCGACGATCARSGCCCCGCGCGGGTCCACCGTCACGCCGACCGGGCGGCCCCGCGTGTTGCCGTCATTGACCAGGAAGCCAGACACGAAATCGATTGGCTCACCGGCAGGCTTGCCATCGCGGAATGGGATGAAGACTACCTTGTAGCCCACTGGAGCGCTGCGGTTCCAGCTGCCGTGCATGCCCACGAACACCCCATCTGCGAAATCGGGACCCATGGCCGGGATCGAGAAGGCCACGCCGAGCGCCGCCACATGCGATCCTAAGGCATAATCCGGGCGAATGGCTGCGGCGACCTTTTCCGGGTCCTGCGGCTGTGCGCGCGGATCGACATTCTGGCCCCAATAGCTGTAGGGCCAGCCGTAGAAACTGCCTTCTTTCACTGAAGTCAGATAATCGGGAACGAGGTCGGGACCGATTTCGTCCCGCTCATTCACGACAGCCCAGAGCTGCCCCGAACCCGGCTGGATGGTCAGCGCCGTGGGGTTGCGAAGGCCCGTTGCGTAAGGCCTGTGCGCGCCCGTCTGTGCATCGATCTGCCAGACCATGGCCCGGTCTTCCTCGGCATCCATCCCGCGCTCGGTGATATTGCTGTTGGAGCCGATGCCCACATAAAGGAAGCGCCCGTCCGCGCTGGCGGCCATCGACTTCGTCCAGTGATGATTGATCTTAGAGGGCAGGTCGGTGACCTTCGTCGGAGGCCCGCTCGCTTTGGTGTCGCCATCCCGATAGTCGAAGCGCACCAGCGCATCCTGGTTCGCGACATAGATGGCGCCGTTGATGAACGCGAGCCCGTAGGGTGCGTCGAGGTTGTCGGCGAAGACGCCCTGCATCTCGTAAGTGCCGTCGCCATCGGCGTCGCGCAGCAGCGTCAGCCGATTGCCGCCCTTCATCGAACTCTTGCCGAGGCTCTTGATGTAGCCCGCGATCATGTCCTTGGGGCGTAAGGTCGGCGCGTAACCGCCTGATCCTTCCGCCACCAGAATATCGCCATTAGGCAAGACCAGGGTCTGACGCGGAATCTTGAGATCCGTGGCGATGGGTTGGATCTTGTAGCCCTGCGGYACCTTCGGAAGATCGTTGCCCCAGTTCGCCGGTCTCGGGATCTTCATGCTGGGCAACAGGCCGCGCTCCGGCTCGGGCAGGTTCGGATTCGGGCCGAATTGCTGTGGCTGGGCTTCAGCGTTGCTGGCGGAGAGGGCAATCGTCAGGGCGCCGATGAGGAGGGTCGAGCGGATCATTTCACCTCTCCTGTATGGAATCCGGAATAGCCGATCCAAGCTGCGATGAGGGCCAGAAGCGTGGTGATCGCCGACAGATAAAGGCCTTCCGGCATGGTCGCCCAGGCATCTTTCGCGTGAACGAGTGCGTTGATGAAGCCGAGCACCCACATGACGGCCAGCACGACGAAATAGACGATCATCCGTCCCTTATGTGCCGGTCCCCTGCGAAAGAGATTGATCAGCGCCCAAAGGGCTGCGAAGCCGCCGCCAACCAAACCTCCGGCAATGAGCCAGGACGAGAAATTGGCCCATTGGATGTGAAAGGTCGCCTGGTAGGCAAAGTCGCTGATCAGCGCGCCCGCGAACAAGGGTAGCGGGAACGCGAGAAGGATTGCATGAAGGGGATGGAGCGGCCTCAGAGAGCCTGAACTGTATGTGGCGACCAAAGCATCTCCTCTCGCTCCTAGGCCGAGCGCGTGATGTCACGATCGGCAAGGGTGTCGAAGGTTCAATGCGTCAGTGATCAGTTGGTTTCGAGAAAACAGCCCAGCTTTCCCGATGACGGGAAGGCTAGGCAGGTCTTTATTCGGCCAGTCTTCATTCGTGATCCGGGTGCTGGCGGGATTTCATCTTCGCCAGCTCCTCGGACGGATTGTCGTCCTCAGTTGTAATGCCCGGGAGTGTGTGAAGCGTCGCGAAGGCGGGCAGCCTGCTTTCGATGCCGTATTGGATTTCCGGAGTAACACGCTCCGGATGATCCAGGCTGCCGATGGAGACGCTGATCCGGTCGTCCTCCAGATAGGAATAGGTCAGCGGCGTCCCGCAATCGCGACAGAACCCACGCTCCGCAGCCTCGGAGCTTCTGAAAGTGCCGGGCTGTCCTTTCGTCCACACCAGATCCTTCTGCGGCAGGCCAGTGAACGGTGCGAAATAATTGCCGAATGCCTTCTGGCACATGCGGCAATGACAGATGCTGGCTCGGGTCGGCTCGGATTGAAGCGCATAGCGCACCGCGCCGCACTGGCAGCCGCCGGTCATGACGGGGGATGATTGATCGGACATGGTTGGGGCCGAGTTGCTATGAGCGCGACGAGGGGGCGATCGCCGCCCGCAGCTCTTCGAGGGTTACGTGGGTTTTCTCGGCCAGCGCCCTTAAAGTGGCATCTTCATCCCAAGGCCGCTGGCCAAGGCGTGCCTCTTCGAACAGGCGTCGATACTCCTTCACGGCATATTCCAGAGGGCCATCGTCCGGGGACATGTCGCTCATTTTGGAGAACCTTTTGCATGGTGGTTTCTCTATCTTGAACGCTTCTCCGTCTAAGCTGGTTGCTCTGCCTTCAAGGATCTGCCGGTCCGCCTTCGCAGAATGGAAATGCTTCAGGTGCAGCGGCTTGTGTACCGAGCTTGAGAGTGGCGACAGTCTGCGTCTTGGTTTGCGTAGCTTTCGGCTTGCCGCCGGGGCGAGCGGTTTCATGCCACGTGGCGGTCCAGTCGTAGAAGCCGCCTGCGGGGGAGGGCGCAACTTTCAGGGTGAGATAGCCGCTGCTTTCCTCGTGGCAGTTGGCGGAAGTTTTGTAGTCCTTTTCGCTGAAACAGGCGCGGATACTCTTCTGGCAGCTGAAGGGGATGCCTGCCAGCAATCGCTGTCTCTCGCCGACACTTGATGCTTTCGGATCGAGCATCACGAAATCCGCCTTCGTGAAACTTGCGCCGCCGCCCGAATAGGATTCCGTGATGTCGGTCAGCACGGCAATCGCCCAGAGATCGGGGCCTACAGGGTAGAGGGCAGGGTGCATGTTGATCTGCGAATAGCTGCCCGCCTCTTCATCCTTGCGCGGTGTGAGCGGGTAATCCGCGAAGCTCCAGCGGTCGAGAAGCTGCCATTGCCCCGGTGCCTTCATGACGAGGCGCGCGAGGGTCAGTCCCTCCAGCGTGGCGTAATACTCAACGCCGCTGTCGGTCTTGCGCTCGAACAGGCGCGGCACTTCCACCTTGTTGCACTCGAGGCCGGGCAGGTTGCACATGCCCATGATCCAGTTGGGATCGAGCTTGTCGAGATCCTTGATCTCACGCAGGCGAACGGCCTGTGGTTGCGTTTGTGCCTGAGCGCCTCCGGCTGCCAGCAAGGCCGCTGCCAGGAATGCGCACGACAGGTGCTTCAACGCGGAGATGTTCTTCATCGCAAGGCCCTTTCGAGTCACCTGCTATTCTATAACAAAAATGGCCGGGACAAGCCCGGCCATTTTTAATTCGTTCGAGAGAAGCTGAATTAAGCCGCCATCGCTTTTTTGAGGTTTTCGTCGATCTTGTCGAGGAAGCCGGTGGTGGAGAGCCACTTCTGCTCGGCGCCGACAAGGAGCGCGAGGTCCTTGGTCATGAAGCCGGACTCGACCGTGTCGACGCAGACCTTCTCAAGCGTCGCGGCGAACTTGGCGAGMKCGGCGTTGTCGTCGAGCTTGGCGCGGTGGGCSAGGCCACGSGTCCAGGCGAAGATCGAGGCGATGGAGTTGGTCGAGGTCTCCTTGCCCTTCTGGTGCTCGCGGTAGTGGCGSGTCACGGTGCCGTGGGCGGCTTCCGCTTCCACCGTCTTGCCGTCCGGCGTCATCAGCACGGAGGTCATGAGGCCGAGCGAGCCGAAGCCCTGCGCCACGGTGTCGGACTGCACGTCGCCGTCGTAGTTCTTACAGGCCCACACATAGCCGCCCGACCACTTGAGGGCCGAGGCCACCATGTCGTCGATGAGGCGGTGCTCGTAGGTGATGCCGGCGGCGTCGAACTTCGCCTTGAACTCGTTCTGGTAGACCTCCTCGAAGA
>NZ_JBFUMH010000046.1:0-36685 GCF_054049475.1 Microvirga sp. P5_D2
CGGCGGTGCGTTGAAGACGCTGGTCAAGCATGCGGACGAGGCTTTCGAGCTGCTGCGCTTGGCGCTCGTCGAGCCGCGCTTCGATCAGGATTCCATCGAGCGTGTGCGCGCGCAGACCATCGCTGGCCTCAAGTATCAGCAGAACGATCCCGGCGTCATGGCGACCCGTCGTTTCTTCGAGGAAGGTTTTGCCGGCCATCCCTACGGCCGTCCGACCTCGGGCACGCCGGAGAGCGTGGCGGCGATCACGCGTGACGATCTCGTGGCCATGCACCGTGCCATGATTGCGCGCGGCCGCGTGAAGATCGCGGTCGTCGGCGCTATCGATGGCGACAACCTGTCCATGCTGCTCGACAAGGTGTTCGGCGCGCTGCCGGAGGCAAAGCCGCTCGCCATCATCGAGCCTGCGACCTTGCAGAAGATCGGCTCGCGCCTCGTCGTCGATCTCGACGTGCCGCAATCGGTCATCCGCTTCGGCACGCACGGCATCGCGTGGAAAGACCCCGGCTTCATCCCGGCCTATGTGCTCAACCACATCCTCGGCGGCGGCGCGTTCACATCGCGCCTGTTCCAGGAAGTGCGCGAGAAGCGCGGCCTCGCCTACAGCGTCGGCACATCGCTGGTGAGCTACCGCGCAGCCTCCATGACCTGGGGCTACACGGCGACCAAGAACGAGCGCGTGGTGGAATGCCTTGACGTGATCGCCGAGGAGATCGCGCGGCTCAAGGAAGAGGGTCCCTCCGATGAAGAGCTGCAGAAGGCGAAGGACTACCTCATCGGCTCCTATGCGCTGGGCTTCGACACCTCCACGAAGATCGCGCACACGCTTGCCCAGATCGCTTTCGAGGGCCTCGGCATCGACTATATCGCCCGCCGTAACGCCCTCGTGGGCAGCGTGACGCAAGCCGATATCCACAGCGCCGCGGACCGCACCTTCGGCGACGGCAAGATGCTCACCGTGATCGCCGGGCGACCGACGGGACTGTAATGTTCCACTGAATGCGAAAAGGGAGCCTTACGGCTCCCTTTTTTGTCGGGGTTTGGTTTATCAAGGCCTGGGCGGTTAGAACACGAAGAAATCTGAGGCGAAGATGGCTTTCTTCGCCCCGATATTGGCGAAGATGACCTGCTTACCAGGCTTGTCGCCATTGGGGTCGTACCACACGTTGCCGGTCTTCTTGTCGACGCCAATGTAGTCATTGGCATCCTTCGCCTTGCTGCCGATGGTGAAGTACTTGCTCTGCAGCACGCCGACCTTGGTCAGCTTCCTGAAGATGTCGTTGTCGAGCCGGATCGTATCATCACGATAGTTCCAATCCTGGATCATATCCTTGTTGAGGCTCTTGTGCCCGACCGTGTTGAACACGAACACATCCCTGCCGGCTCCGCCGAGCAGAATGTCGTTATCGCCGCCACCAGCGAGAACGTCGTCCCCGCCGCCGCCGTTCAATGTGTTTCTATTGACATTGCCGATAATGACATTGCCAAGATCATTGCCACCCAGCGACAGGGCGGAGCCACCTGTCGCAGTCAAGTTCTCGACATGGGCACCAAGCGTGTAGTTTATGCTGCTATAGACCAGATCAGTACCTTCAGCTGCAATCTCGGCCGCGATGTCCGATGCATGCTCGACGATATAAACGTCATCGCCGCTTCCGCCGGCCATATAATCTGCACCGCCCTGACCATCGAGCACGTCGTTGCCGTCATGGCCGATGAGGTGATTGGCAAAACCGTCGCCAACAATGCGGTCTGCGCCGCCGCCGCCGGCGATCGTATCAGGAGCAGAGCTTTGCACCATCGTGCCGGCTGCAAGGTTCACGATGTAGGAGATCGAGCGCGACTGGCCGCCTTCTTGAATGGTCGCAACGACGGTCTTCGTGCCGGTGGTTGCAAAGGCATGGCTGAAGCTTGCCATGCCGGAGGCCGGATGCACGACGTTCACAGCGCCATCGCCCCACGCGAGTGTCACGATCGATGTCGGATTGGCAGCGAAGTTCAATTCGACGAAGCGGCCCTCACGGATTGCGACGCCGTCGGCAATGCGATCCGCGTCGACCCAGATGATGTCTTTTCTGTTTCCGTTTGTATCACCCGTCATCAGGTCGGTAGCCATCGTTTCAAAGACGATGTAGCGGCCATCGGCACTGAACCTAGCCTGCGTGCTGTTACCATCTGGGGTCGCTGACCCAACGCTGGAGAGGCGAATAATCTCACCGGTCATCAAGTCTTTTCGGAATATGCCTAATTTAAAAGAGGTGGCTCCTACGAGATCGTGCGCCGTGCTTTCAAAGAGAACATAGCGCCCGTCGGCGCTGATTGATGGTTTATGGCTTGAGCCATTAGCTTGAACCCCTCCGGATGAGGTGGAGACGCGTACAATTTCACCCGTCAGCAGATCCTTGCGGAAAACATCACTTGCACTATTCGTGTCGCCATCAACAAGATTGGAGGCGTCGCTTTCGAAAGCGACATATCGGCCATTGGCGCTAAGCTGTGCGTATCTGGAAGAATTATTAGCCTGCGTGCCCGAAGCTGATGTCGAAATGCGAATAATCGCGTCAGTGAGAAGATCCTTGTAAAAAATATCGATTGATGAATTCGTGTCGCCTCCGACGAGGTTGGTCGCAAAGCTTTGGAACGCAACGTAGCGACCATCCGAGCTTAGGACTGCATTGCTGCTGTGGCTATCGGCCTGAATCCCATCTCTTCCGACTGAAGCCCGGGTGATGCCACCTGTCGCTAGGTCTCTCAGAAAGATATCGGAGTTGCTATTCGTATCATTTATAGCCAGGTTGCTCGCATAACTCGTAAACACGGCATACCGTCCATCGGGAGTCAGGACGAGTTCGTTGCTATGAGAGTTCGCTTCAACACCATCAAATGACATCGTGAGACGAACAACGACGCCAGTGTTAAGATTCTTACGGAAGACGTCTAGCGAGTTGTTGTTGTCGCCGACGACGAGGTTGTTTGCTTTGCTCGTGAAGATGATAGATTGGCCATCCGCGCTGAATTGAGCATCGTTGCTATAATCGTTGCCGATGGTCCCATCAGAGCCGCTGGAAATGAGCGTCAGGGTGCCCGTTTGCATGTCTTTCAGGAAAACATCACTGCGGCCGTTCGTATCCCCAGCCACGAGATCGCCAGAAGCGCTTTCAAAAAGGACATAGCGACCATTCGAGCTCAACGATGGTCGGTAGCTATCGATGGCGCCTTGGCTTCCTGCCGTCGTTGTCGAAACGCGCCGAATGAAGGAGGCTTCCTCGAGGCGCTGGAAGGAGAGAAGGGCCAGATTCAGTGCCATAATTAGTCTCTTCTAAACGTTATAAAGATACAACTAAGCTAACGCATGCCCTTGCGCAACTGCAAGTTCTCAAGAAGGGTTAATCTGCGAAAATATGGACCGGCAAAAGGTTCTTGCACGGCGCTGCAGTCAGAAAATGGGCTAGTTTTTCAATCGGCTATGCTGATTTGCAAATGCGAGCTGCCGGGATACGGCTCGCCCTGGCGGTCAGTTCATGGTGTTTCCAAGAAAGATCCCGCTCCTCTCTAGAGAGGAAATCTCCTACCTAGCCCTCACGCCCCTGCTGCCTTAAAGTTCCGGTCTCTTAGAGAGTCGGAGTATCCGCATGGCCCTGCAGCAATCGATCGACCTGGCATTCGAAACCGCAATCGGGGAGGGCGGCCTGAAGCAGGCAGCCTACGATTCTGCCCTTGAATCGGTGGGTAAGGCCATGTCGAGGCTCGCCGAGGACGATGCTTCCGGTCGGCTGCCCCTGCTGCACATGCCGCGCACGAGCGACGATCTCGATGCCACGCGCGAGGCTGCCGCCTGGCTGCGGCGCGATGCAACGGACGTGGTGTTTCTCGGCACGGGCGGTTCGAGCCTCGGCGGCCAGACGCTGGCCCAGCTGCGGGATTTCGCGGTGCCGGGCGCCGGGCGCTTCACGGAAAGTCCGCGCGTTCATTTCCTCGACAATCTCGACCCCATCACCTTCGACCGCATCCTGCACAAGCTGCCCCTGTCCTCGACGCGATTCGTGTCGATCTCGAAATCGGGCGGCACGGGCGAGACGCTGATGCAGACCATCGCGGTTCTCTCGGCGCTGGAAAAGGCCGGCTTGCGCGCGCAGCCGAAGGACGTGTTCTTAGGACTCTCCGAGCCGCGCAAGCCGGGCGTCAAGAACGCCCTGCGCGATCTGCTGGAGCCCGAGGGCGTGCGCTTCCTCGAGCATCACACCGGCATCGGCGGGCGCTATTCGGTGCTCACCAATGTGGGTCTGTTGCCCGCCGCCGTTCTCGGCCTCGACATCGCCGCCATCCGGCAGGGCGCGGCGGATGCTTATGAACCGTTCCGCGCAGGCAAGGCCGCGAAGGATGCGCCTGCTGCCGTGGGCGCCGCGCTCAACGTGGCGACGGCAAAGGACGGCAAGGGAATTTCCGTCACCATGGCCTATGCAGACCGGCTCGAGCGCTTTACCCGTTGGTGGGTGCAGCTCTGGGCCGAGAGCGTGGGCAAGAACGGCAACGGCACCCAGCCGGTCGCCGCCATCGGCCCCGTGGACCAGCACAGCCAGCTCCAGCTTTATCTCGCGGGCCCCAACGACAAGCTCTTCACGGTCATGACCACCGGCGTGGCGGGGCAGGGGCCGATCATGGACGAGAAACTCGCCAAGCGCGCCGGCGAACCCGGTTTCGGCGGCAAGCGCATCGGCGATCTCGTGGCAGCCCAAGGCCGCGCCACCGCGGACACCCTGGCCAAGAACAGCCGCCCAACCCGGCGCATCCACATCGAAACGCTCGACGAGCGCGCGGTCGGCGAACTCCTCATGCATTTCATGCTGGAGACGATTTTGGCCGGCTACGCGCTGGGCGTCGATCCGTTCGATCAGCCCGCCGTGGAAGAGGGCAAGATCCTGGCAAAGGAATATCTCGCGCAGAGTTGAGGCATTTACGGCCGTCATCCCCGGGCTTGTTCCGGGGATCCACGTCTTCTTCAACGTAGAGGTTCCAAGACTGGATGGCCGCGATGAGCCCGGCCATGACAGGCGGCTTATCTCGCTCCCTAATCGTGGTGGACGGCCAAGGGAATAACGTCGCGCCGGCTGGCATCGGGGCACTCAAAACCCTATCTTCCCTTTTCCGAATCCCTGAACGCGAAGCGCCCATGCTTGTCCGCCGCCTCGATCCCATCCTCGTCGACCGCATCGCTGCGGGCGAGGTTGTCGAGCGCCCGGCTGCCGCCGTGAAGGAACTCGTGGAGAACGCGGTCGATGCAGGCGCGAACTCCATCGACATCACGGTGGAGGCAGGCGGCCGCCGGCTGATCCGTATCGTCGATGACGGGCAGGGCATGAGCCCGGACGATCTGGAGCTTGCCGTCGAGCGCCATGCCACCTCCAAGATCCCGGATGGCGACCTGTTCTCCATCAACACGCTCGGCTTTCGCGGCGAGGCCTTGCCGTCCATCGGCGCCGTGGCGCGGCTTGCCATCACCTCGCGCAATGCGGAGGCCGAGACCGGCTCCATGATCGTGGTGGAGGCGGGCGTGAAGGGGCCGGTGAAGCCCGCTTCCGCGCCCAAGGGCACCCGCGTCGAAGTGACGGATCTCTTCGCCGCCACGCCCGCGCGCCTGAAATTCTTGAAGAGCGACCGCTCCGAGGCACAGGCCGTGGCGGAGATCGTCAAGCGCCTCGCCATCGCGCATCCCACCGTGCGCTTCACCCTGTCGGGCGAGCACATCACCGCCTTCACCTATCCGCCGGAGGAGCCCGGCGAGCACGGTTTCCTGCGCCGCCTTTCGCGCGTGCTCGGGTCAGAGTTCAACGACAACGCCATGTCCATCGGCGTCGAGCGGGAGGGCGTGCGCCTCTCCGGCTTCGCGAGCCTACCGACCTATCATCGCGGCACCTCGACCTCGGTCCATTTCGTGGTCAACGGACGGCCCGTGCGCGACAAGCTTCTGCTCGGCGCGGTGCGCGGCGCCTATGCCGACGTGATGGCATCCGACCGGCATCCGGTGCTTGCCCTCATGGTCGAGATCGACCCGCGCTCCGTGGACGTCAACGTGCATCCGGCGAAGACGGAGGTGCGTTTCCGCGATCCCGCTTTCGTGCGCGGCTTCGTGGTGGCTGCGATCAAGGAAGCGATCACCCGTTTCGGCATGCGCGCCTCCTCGACCGGCGGCACGCGTACCCTTGAAAGCCTACGCCCGCAAGCTGCGCCGCCGATGCGCGGCGCTTACGGCTATCGCGGTCCTTTGATCCGCCCGTCCAGCGCTTTCGCAAATTGGCAGGCGCCGCTCGATCAGCCCGCGCCATCCTATGCATCTGCTGCCGGTCTGGCGGAATCTCAACCGAGCCTGCCGGATCTCGCCATGCCTTCCGCCGACAGCCGCGCGACACTGCTCGATGTCGAGCCCGAAACGGAAGCCGCACCGCTCGGCGCGGCGCGCGCGCAGGTGCACGGCACCTATATCGTCGCGCAGACGCAGGACGGCATCGTCATCGTCGATCAGCACGCGGCGCATGAGCGTCTCGTCTATGAACGCCTGAAGCGCGAGCGCGCATCGTCGGGCATCGGGCGTCAGCTGCTGCTGATCCCCGAGGTCGTCGATCTCGATCCGGTGGATGCGGATCGCGTGCTCGCGGAAGCCTCCATGCTGGAAAGCCTCGGCCTCGTGGTCGAGCCGTTCGGCCACGGTGCGCTTCTCGTGCGCGAGGTGCCGTCGGCGCTGGCCGGTGGGCGCATCAAGGATCTGGTGCAGGATGTGGCCGATGCGCTTGCCGAATGGGGGCAGGGCGCAGCGAACCCGCTGGAAGAGCGTCTCGACGCGGTGCTCTCGCGCATGTCCTGCCACGGCTCCATCCGCGCGGGCCGGCGCATGCGGCCGGAAGAAATGAATGCGCTTTTGCGCGAGATGGAAGCAACGCCGCTGTCGGGCCAGTGCAATCACGGGCGGCCCACTTACGTGGAATTGAAGCTCACCGATATCGAGCGATTGTTCGGGCGGCGTTAGACGTTTCAAAAAACCGGGAGGTGCCTGATGACGGTGATGAGTGTCAAACTGCGCAGCATCCCGGACACGCAGGCAAACATCGGATGGGCGGGCGTGCATTCCGTCATCGTCGACAGGCCGGAAGGAAAAGCCGGCGGCCAGGGGCTCGGCTTCAACGGCGGACAATTGCTGGCGCTGGCCATCGGCGGATGCTTCTGCAACGATCTCCATTATGTCGCGCATGAGATGGGGATCGAACTGCGATCGGTTTCGGTGGACGTAAGCCTGACCCTCGACGGTACGCCGTTGCTGGCGACATCCGCTGCCGTGCAGGTTGATGTCGAAGCGGTGAGCGATGATGCGGATATCGTGGCGCTTATCAAGCGCGCGGAGGAGACATCGACGGTGAGCAATTCGATCCAGCGTGGCGTTTCGGTGACGGTCTCGTCACAGTTGTGAAATGCGAGCCCTTACAATCACCCGACTTCCCCCTCTCGCGTTTGGGAGAGGGGCAGGGGTGAGGGCCCGCCCTCTCCGGATACGGCATTCCCTCACCCGCGCGCTCCCGCGCGTCGACCTCTCCCACTTGGGAGAGGTTAGGCCCCGTGCTTGCTCTTGAAAGCTCTCACCTCGTCATGCGGTTTATGAGTCGCACTACCGCGACGGCCCTTCACGCTCCGCCGACGCAGCCCAGATATTCAGGTCGCCCTCAGCCGCGAACTGATCGATCTCCGTCAGTTCCTCCGGCGTGAACGAGAGGTTCTGCAAGGCGCCGACGCATTCCGTCACCTGTTCCGGCCGGCTCGCGCCGATGAGCGCGGAGGTCACACGTCCGCCGCGCAGTACCCAGGCGAGCGCCATCTGCGCGAGAGTCTGGCCACGCCGCGCAGCGATATCGTTGAGGCTGCGAATGCGCGCGAGATTGTCGTCGTTCAGGAAAGTCTGCTTCAGCGACTTGCCTTCGAATGCACGGCTGTCGTCCGGAACGCCATTGAGATATTTCGTCGTCAGCATGCCCTGCGCCAGCGGCGAGAACACGATGGAGCCCATGCCTAATTCGCCGAGCGTGTCGAGCAGCCGGTCTTCTTCGATCCATCGGTTGAGCATGGAATAACTCGGCTGGTGGATGATACAGGGCGTTTTCAGCTCGCGTAGAATTTCGACCGCCTCGCGGGTGCGCCGGCTGTTGTAGGACGAGAGGCCGACATAAAGTGCCTTGCCCTGACGCACGGCGGTATCCAGCGCCATCATCGTTTCTTCCAGCGGCGTCTCGGGATCGAATCGGTGGGAATAGAAGATGTCCACGTAATCGAGGCCCATGCGCTTGAGGCTCTGGTCGAGGCTGGAGAGCAGATACTTGCGGCTGCCCCATTCGCCGTAAGGCCCCGGCCACATGCGGTAGCCTGCTTTGGTGGAGACCACGAGCTCGTCGCGATAGCCGTGCAGGTCGCTGCGCAGGATCTCGCCGAACATCACCTCCGCCGCGCCGGGCGGCGGGCCGTAATTGTTGGCGAGGTCGAAATGCGTGATGCCGAGGTCGAACGCCGTACGGCAGATSTCCCGCGCATTCGCCGCCGACTTGGTCTCCCCGAAATTCTGCCACAGCCCCAGCGAGATCGCCGGCAGCTTCAACCCGCTGCGGCCGCAGCGGTTGTAGAGCATGCTGTCATAGCGGGTGTCGGCAGGCTGGTAGGGCATGGCGTCCTCCGGAAGGGAAGCTTACGGCAGGCTGGCACAGGAATCATAGCTATGTCGAGACAGAGGCGTGTCCAACTCCACAGCCGTTCAAGTGCTTCCGAAAAAGCTTGGCCGTAAAACAACAATTCCTACCAGCCGGCGTCAGCGCGTGGTTCGCTCAGATTACGAAGAAGTCTTTATAGGTGAGATTGAGCTTCTTGTTGAGCGTCGCGATCTTGATCTGCGCGGAGGGGCCGATGCCGTCCTTGTCGTAATACAGCGCGCCTGTCTTGTTGTCGTAGATGATGCGGTCTTCCCGGTCCCTGGCGTGCGGGCCTTTGACGAACATATCCGATTTGAACTTCACGCCAGCCGCCGAGCCTTTTCCGAGCTTGGTGAAAAACTTGTTCTCCAGGTGGAACGAGTCATCGCTCGGATTGAAATCGTAGATGCGATCCACGTTGGTTTTCTTGTTCGGCTTCGTATCGAACACGAAGATGTCCTTGCCGCCTCCGCCGTAAAGCTTGTCGTTGCCGCTTCCACCAAAGATCTTATCGTCTCCGCCCTGACCCTTCAGGATATTGCTGCCCGCGTGTCCACAGATCTCGTTGGCGGAGTCAGACCCCATGAGATTGGCGGATGCTTTGGAGGAGACATCGGCGAGTTTGAGAGCTTCGACATGTGCGTCCGCCGCCAACGCATAGCTGCCGCCGACGATGACCGTATCCCAGCCGCCATTGGCTGCTTCCTCGAGAGCATCTCCGGCTTTGACGTAATAGGTATCGTTGCCGAACCCGCCTTTCAGGATCGCGGAGCCGTTGCCGAAGAAAACGTCATCGAAGGCCGAGCCGATGAGACCTTCGATGCCGACATAGATATCGCCCGCCGCATCGCCTCCGCGGCCCCCTAAAAGGCTTGCCACAATGCCTGACTTCGCATGGGCGAAGGAAACATAGTCGATTCCACTGCCGCCGTTCAGGACGTCGGCACCGGCGCTGCCTTCGTACATATCGTCGAAAGCCGTACCGATGTACTGATCGTTGCCAGTGGTTCCTTTCATGACGATCGCCTTGTCGCGCGGGTCGACGATCTGAATGCCGTTCGACATCAGTACGGCGATGCGCCCGTCCGGCAGCAGGGACAGGCCTTCGAGGGAAATCACGTTCCCTGCGGCCTGCTTGCTGACCAACAGCTTCTCGCTCAGGCGCGCACCTGCCGCATCGAAAATGGACAGGCGGACTTCCGATGTGTTGCTGGACGCGTTCGTGACGACTTGGGCGGCAAGGGCAAAGCCGCCACCGGGAAGAGCCACCACGCCGGGAGTGCTCACAGCAGCGGCTTCCGCAATCGTCGCATAAAACGCCAGAGGTTCGGTGACTTCATCTCCTGCGGCGTCATAGACTTGGTATCTGACCGTAACGACGGGCTCTGAACCACTGGCGTCGATCCTGCCTGTCTCCGTCCATGTCACGACAAATCCGCCGCCCTCAAGGGCCGTCACTTCAATCGGCATCATGCCCGGGTCCGACACGATGGGAATCGAGATTTCTTTGATGACAGAAGGACCACCGGCAGCAGTCGGATCTAGCACATAAACCTTGTTCTCGGTTCCGCTCGCACGAAACGCAGCGACCACTTTGCCGCCCGGCAGCGCTGCGAGATCGGCCACGGACCCGAAGCCTTTGTCATAATCGGTGGCAAAAGTCGGTCCGAGTTTCAAAGGACTTGAGAGCGTTCCATCCGGCCGCAGGACGCGCAGAAACGCTTCGCCGCCCAGGCTCCGATAAGTGGTGAGGATGCTTCCATCAGCCAGACCGATCGCATCGTCTCCTTTGAATTGTCCGTCCACACTCCGTGGATCGCTTTCGAGGCCGGCAACGGGTATGGGCTTTCCGACCGGCGTCAAATCGCTTCCATAAATCCCCAGCCAGGCTCCGCGATGCCCAGGAGCGTCGCTCGCGATTGACCATGTCAGGGCGATGCGGCCATCCGGAAGCTCCACGGCGGAAGGATTGCTCGATCTGGCTGTCAGGGGGGTGTCACCAAAGGGGCCGCCATAATCCAGCGAACCGATGATCTTCTCTTCCTTCAGGGAGCCATCGGCGTTGTAGATCCAGGCCCTCAACTTGGCGTCCGGGGTCGTCGCTTGCGTCTTGCCGATGACCAGGAAGGTGCCGTTTCTGAGAGCCAGCACGCTAGCGTCTGTGGCGCCCACAGGATGAGCGATCTGCAATCCCCAGAGAAACGGTTGAGACATGGCGAGCCCCGAGCCTGTCAGAAGAGTGATATGACGTGGATGAGGAGCAATGTTATAGAAATCTGACGTTAGGACAACCTTCTTGCCGACGTGCAGCAAGTCAAAGTTGTGTGTGCTCAGCCCGTGAAGCGCCCGAACACCACCTTCGTCTCCCCGTAATCCCGCCGCTCGATCTCTTCGAAGCCGTCGGGCAGCTTGACCTCGACGTCCTGCGCTTCCTCTACGATCACGAGCGCGTCCGGCGTAAGCCAGCCGCCTTCCGCGCAGGAGCGGAGGGCTTTCGGTGCGAGGTCCTTGCCGTAGGGCGGGTCGCACAGCACGACGGAGAAGGGGGCGTTGGGGGCGGCTTCGCCCATCTTGGTGGCATCGCGGCGGAAGAGGCGGGTGGCGCCGCCTGCGCCGAGGGTTTCCACGTTTTCGCGGATGAGGCTGCGCGCCTGCGCGCCGTCATCGACAAAGAGCGCGAAGGCAGCACCTCGCGAGAGGGCTTCGAGACCGAGAGCACCGGTGCCTGCGAAAAGGTCGAGCACGCGCGCATCCTCGATGGGATCATCGTAGGAATGCTGGAGGATGTTGAAGATCGTCTCGCGCAGGCGGTCCGATGTCGGGCGGATGGCGTCCGAGCTCGGCCCCTTCAGCGAACGGCCGCGCCAGCGCCCGCCCACAATTCTCATGGCTTGATTCCTAACTTTGAGAAGCCCTCATCCTGAGGAGGTGCATCGCACCGTCTCGAAAGATGAAGGCGCATCCAGTGTACCCTGGAAGCTCCTTCGAGACGCCCACTGCGTGGGCTCCTCAGGATGAGATCCAGGATGATGTTGGGCGTGGATTATCGGCGGCCGCGCGGGCCGCCTTTCGATCCACCCTTGGAGCCGCCTTTGAAGCCGCCCTTGGATGCTCCACGGGGACCGCCCTTGAAGCCTCCACCGCCACTGCGCGGTCCGCCACGGGAGGGGCCGTCGCCACGCGGTGGGCCACGACGCGGACGCTCGTCTCCGCCTTCGCTGCGCGCGCGGAACGGACGCTCACTCTGCGGCTTACGAGGACGGTCCTCGCCGCCTTCGCGCGAGCGGAAGGGGCGATCGCCAGCCTCACGGCGTGGGCGTTCGCCCTCGTCGCGACGAGGGCGGCCCGGACCGGCTGCGCGGCCTGCACCGGCGTCACGGCCACGACGGGCCGGAGCGCCATCGCGGTCGCCGCCACGGCGCGGACGATCTTCGCTGCCACCACGGCCCTTGCGCGGCGCAGGGGCTTCCTCGTCCCGAGGCTGACGCACCAGGCGCTCGACAAGAACCTTACGGCCTTCGCCCGAAGCGATGGCGCCAACGCGCTCGCGCTTGCGTTCTCCGCTTACGGCACGCGCCTCGCGCGGATCGGCGCCACGACGGGGAGCCTTCCTGCGCGGTGAATCCTCTTCGGTCTCGCCGGCGCGCCAGACGCTCTTCTTAACCTCGAGTCGGGAAGGATGCTTCTTCGGTCCTTCCTCGTCACGCTCGAAACGATCCTTGCCGAAATGACCCTTGCCACCTGCGCGGAAAGGCTTCTCGTCATCGTTACGACGGCGCGGGCGGTCGTCTCCGCCACGGCCACGAGAGGGGCGCTCTTCACGATCCTCCCGGCCTCCATGCTCCTTGGTCGAGCCGAAGGGCGCGATGGGCTCGCGCACCGGGCTTTCGAAATCGACGCCGGCTTCCACCGCGAGCGCGGCACCGAGCTGATCCCTCAGCACCTTCGTGCGCACCTCTTCGACAAGTCCCTGTTCGAGATCGCCGAGCTGGAATGGGCCGAAGGACATGCGGATCAGGCGGTTCACCTGCATCCCGAGATGTTCGAGGATGCGCTTGATCTCGCGGTTCTTGCCCTCGCGCAAGCCCATCGTGATCCACACGTTGTCGCCCTGCATGCGGTCGAGCCGCGCCTCGACGGGACCGTATTCGATGCCGTCGATGGTGATGCCGTTGCGTAGGCCGTCGAGATCGGCCTGCGTGAGATCGCCGTGGGCACGCACCTTGTACCGGCGCAGCCAGCCTGTATCGGGATGGGCGATCACGCGGGCGAGGCCGCCATCATTGGTGAGCAGCAGCAGGCCCTCGGTGTTGATGTCGAGCCGGCCGATGGCGACTACGCGCGGCAGATCCTCCGGCAGGTTGTCGAACACGGTCGAGCGGCCTTCCGGATCGCGGGCCGTGGTCACGAGGCCGCGCGGCTTGTGGTAGAGCCACAGGCGCGTGCGCTCCTTCGTGGGCAGGGGCTCGCCGTCCACGGTGATCGTGTCGGCGGAGGTCACGTTGATGGCGGGGCTTTCGAGCACCTTGCCGTTGAGGGTCACGCGGCCCTCGGTGATCATCACCTCCACGTCGCGGCGGGAGGCGACGCCCGCCCGCGCGATTACCTTGGCGATGCGGTCCTCGACCGGCTCCTGAGGGACGGCTGCCACGATCTCGGGGCGCTCCTCGCGGGGGCGGCGCGGACGATCCTCGGCCGAGCGGTCGAAGCGGCGGGGGCGGTCTTCGCCACCACGGCCCCGGAACGGCTTGTCGCCTTCAGGCCGGGCGCGGAACGGGCGCTCGCCGCCATCCTTGCTGCGGCCACGGAAAGACTTGTCGCCTTCCTCACGGCGCGGACGGAAGGGTTTGTCGCCGCCTTCGGGGCGCGGGCGGCGGGGCCGCTCGTCATTGTCACGGGTGCGGAAGGGCTTCTTGTCGCCACCCTCGCTACGCGCCCGGAAAGGACGGTCGCCTTCTTCGCGGCGGGGGCGGAAAGGCTTATCACCGCCTTCGCCACGGGGCCGGAATGGCTTGTCTCCGCCTTCGCGGGGACGGCGGGGCCGCTCGTCGTTGTCGCGGCTGCGGAAAGGCTTATCGCCTGCCTCGCGGGGCTTGCGCGGGCGCTCGTCGTCGCCACGGGCGCGGAAGGGGCGTTCGCCGCCTTCGCGGGGCTTGCGGAAGGGCCGGTCACCGGAAGTGCGGCCACGGTCGGAGCGTCCCGAGGAACGGCCCTTGCGATTATCGTCGTTGCTGTCGGTCATGGGAGCCTGATAGCAGAGGTATGGAACAGAAGCGAGAGACATGAAAAGCCAGCGACATGGATAACGCCGACCCCGATCCGCTTGATCCGGCCAAGGACGCCTCAAAGGCCGACCCGATGAGCGTGGCTTTTGCCGAAGCCCGCGCCGCCGCCGTGCGCGGGGAGGTGCCTGTGGGAGCCGTCATCGTGAGGGACGGCCGCGTCGTCGCCACGGCGGGTAACCGCCCGCGCGAGCTGCGGGACCCCTCTGCCCATGCGGAAATGCTCGCCATCCGGCGCGCCTGCGAGGCCCTGGACGACGAGCGCCTCACCGGCTGCGATCTCTATGTGACGCTGGAGCCCTGCACCATGTGCGCGGCGGCGATCTCGTTCGCCCGCATCCGGCGGGTCTATTACGCGGCCCATGACCTCAAGGGCGGCGGCGTGGACAGCGGCGTCCGCTTCTTCCACCAGCCCACCTGCCACCACGCGCCTGAGGTCTATGGCGGCATCCGCGAGAGCGAGGCGGCGCAGCTGTTGAAGGAGTTCTTCGAGGAGAGGCGATAGGCGCTGCTCTCTTCAGCGCTTCAGAAATGCCTGCAACGCCTCCAGTGTCGCGCCGGGGTTTTCCTCGGCCACGAAATGGCCGGAGCTGATGCCCGCACCGTGAACCTTGGGGGCGAAGCTGCGGCGCCAGATTTCCAGGGGCTGCTGTTCGTGGCCCATCGGTCCGCTGACGAGGTAGAAGTCGCTCCAGATCAGATAGGTCGGGCATTGGATCGTCTTGCCGACGGCGAGATCGGCTTCGTCGGCTTCCACGTCGCGCGTCGCGCCGGCGCGATAATCCTCGCAGAAGGCATGGATGCGCGTGGGCTCGTTGCAGCTCTGCCAGTAGGATTCGAGCGCGCGCGGATCGAAGGCATTGAGATCGCCCGCCGCCGACCACTTGCGCAGCAAGCCTTCGAAATAGGGGATCGGATCGCGGCCGATCTCGGTTTCGGGTTTCGGATAAGGTTGCGAAAGATAGCCCCAATGCGCCTCAGGCACTTTGCCCGCGTGCATCTGTTCCCACACGTGATAGGTCGGCAGGATGTCGAGCAGCGCGAGACGCTCCACGCGGCCTGGATGATCGAGAGCGAGACGATAGCCGACACGCGCTCCGCGGTCGTGTCCGACGACCGCGAAATGCACATGCCCAAGAGCCTCCATGACCTGGATGACATCCTTCGCCATGGCGCGCTTGGAATAGGTCTCGTGCTTCGCGTCGCTCTTGGGCGCCGTGGACCAGCCATAGCCGCGCAGATCCATGCACACGACCTTGTGCGTTTCCGCGAGGGTTGGAGCAAGGTGATGCCACATCACATGCGTCTGCGGAAAACCATGCAGCAATATCACCGGCGGTCCGTCACCCTTCGAGCGAGCGAAGATGCGTCCGCTATCCGTGTCGATCCAGTGGCTCTCGAAACCGGCAAAGAGTTCGTTGCTCATGGAAGGCCGCTCGTGGGTTGTGCGAGATGACTTCTCTAAACCTAGAGAAGATGTTCGTTTTTGTCAGCCCCGCTCGCGTTCGACAGCGCGCCAACCGATGTCGCGACGACAGAAACCTTCGGGCCAATCGATCTTCGAAACCGCGTCATAGGCCTTTGCCTGCGCATCGGAAATCGTCTTGCCGAGAGCTGTGACATTGAGAACGCGCCCGCCATTTGCAAGGATTTTGTCGCCATCCTGCTTCGTGCCGGCATGAAAGACGATAACGTCATTCAGGTTCTCGGCCGCATCGATGTTGCGGATCTCCGAACCCTTTTCGACTACTCCAGGATAACCGCGCGCGGCCATGACGATGGTGAGTGCTGCGTCATCGGACCAACGCAATGACACGTTATTCAATTGTCCATCACAGGCCGCAAGAAAAGCGGTGACGAGATCGGAACGAAGGCGCGGCAGAAGCACCTGCGTTTCCGGATCGCCCAGGCGGGCGTTGTACTCGATCAGCTGAGGTCCATCCTTCGTGAGCATCAGGCCCGCATAAAGAATGCCGGTATAGGGCATGCCGCGCTTCTTCATGCCCGCGAGCGTCGGCTCGATGATCTCGCGGATCGAGCGGGCCTGCAATTCTGGCGTCAGCACGGCAGCCGGCGAATAGGCGCCCATGCCGCCGGTGTTCGGGCCCTCGTCGCCATCGAAGACGCGCTTATGGTCCTGCGCCGTGCCGAAGGGGATCGCCGTGTTGCCGTCGCACAGGGCGAAGAAGCTTGCCTCCTCGCCTTCGAGGAAGGCCTCGATCACCACCTCGGCGCCGGCAGCGCCCAGGCCACCGCCGATCATCATCTCGACGGCTTCTTCCGCCTCCTCGAAGGAGGTAGCGACCACTACGCCCTTGCCGGCGGCAAGGCCGTCCGCCTTCACGACGATGGGCACGCCATAGCTGCGGATATAGGCCTTCGCGGCCTCGGCATCCGTGAAGCGGCGATAGGCGGCGGTCGGGATGTTGAACTCCGCGCAAAGATCCTTGGTGAAGGCCTTCGAGCCCTCCAGCTGGGCGGCCGCCTGGGTCGGCCCGAAGGCCTTGATGCGGGCCTTCATCAGATCGTCCACGAGGCCCGCGACGAGAGGGGCTTCCGGCCCCACCACTACGAAGTCGATCCCCATGGTGCGGCAGAAGTCGATGACCGCCTGATGGTTGGCCACATCCAGCACCACATTGGTGCCATGCTGCGCCGTGCCCGGATTGCCGGGGGCGATGAGAAGCCGGTCGCAGAGAGAGCTGGCCGAAAGGGACCGGGCAAGAGCATGCTCGCGGCCGCCGGAACCGATGAGTAGAATGTTCATGCCTTGATCCCTCTCATGACGATGCCTGGGCTCTTAGAGCATCGTACCCAAAAGTGGAATGCTTTTTGGGGCTATCCGATGTTCCCCTTCCACACCCTGCTTTGCAAGGCGCAGGGCAGTCCGTCGCGGATCTCTTTTTGCCTCTAGAAACAGATCGAGCCGGGTCAGGTGAACCCGGCTCGATTAGCATATGGCCTGAGGCTGGGATCCAGCCATCACATGACGAAGAAGTCCTTGTAGGTGAGCTTCAGGTTCTTCTTGAGAATTGCGAACTCTATGGCTTTAGCTCCGCCCGACCCGTCACGATCATAGGACAGCACGCCCGTCCGCTTGTTATAGAGAATGTAGTCGTTGGGATCATCGGCCTTGCTGCCGATCTGGAAGAAATCCTCATTGAGGCTGCCGGTCTTTCGCAGCTTCCGGAAGATCGCGTTTTCCAGATAGATCTTGTCCTGCTTTGGCTTGAAGTCGGTGATCGTGTCGAAATTCACCTGACGATCGGTTCTGTCTGTGCCGAGCATAGAATCGAAGATGAAGATATCCCGGTCCGCACCGCCGGTGAGCGTGTCGTTGCCCAGGCCGCCGTTCAGACGGTCGCGTCCGCCGCTGCCATCGATGCGGTCGACGCCGATCCCGCCACTGAGGATGTCCGCGCCGTTGCCGCCCAAGAACATATCATTGTCCGCAGACCCTGTGGTGTTCTCCGTGGCCCAATCGAGCACGCCGATGCTCAGCACCTTGTCGAATGTCAGGCCCATGCTGTCGGTGACGCGCACCGTGACTTGATGCGACTGCGCCTGCTCGAAATCCAGCTTGTAGCCGTTGGCGACCACGATCTGGTTGCCGACAAGGGCAAAGCGTCCGCCTGCGCTGTCAATGAGATCGAAGCGATGAGTGTCACCGACATTTTGGTCGGTGGCTGTCAGAGTGCCGATGGCTGTGCCGTTCGTTGCAAGCTCCCGCACCGATCCGCCACTGAGGTTGATGGCGCTGGGTGCGGCGTTGGCCTCGAAGTGGCGCTGGTAGATACCCGCGATTGAGCCATCTTGCTCATATGATTCCCATGCGACGACCCAGTTGCCGTCTGCCAAGCCAATGACGCTTGGAGAGCTTTGGGATGAATGCGTGGTCACATTCACGAGCATGTCGGCGGGCGATAAAGCCCGTCCGGACTGGTCGAAGCGCTGCTGATACACTCCTGTGCCATCTTGATCAGCCGAGGTCCAAGTGACGATCCAACCTCCATCGGCCAGGCTCGCGACGGACGGACTGTCTTGACCATCTGTCGTGGTGATGTTGACCAGCATGTCCGCTGGGGAAGTCGCATTGCCGTTTCGATCGAAGCGTTGTTGATAGATGCCGGTGCCCGATCCATCTTGCGAAACCCAAACGATCACCCACCCGCCATCCTTGAGCGAGGTTACAACTGGGTCCCATTGGTCATTGTCCGTAACGACATTGACCTTTCGGTCTTCGGAATAGAGCCGGGTTCCATCCTTGCTGTAACGCTGTTGGAAGATGCCTCGGGTCGTGGCGCTGTCGGGGGATGTCCACGTGACGAGCCATCCGCCGTCAGACAAGGACGTCACCCGAGGTTCCAGCTGTGAGCCCGCAATCGTCTGATTGATCCGCTCTTCGGCTCCCTGCGCTGCACCCGCTGCATTGAAACGCTGCTGATAGACGCTGCCCTCTGAGCCGTCCTGGACCCGCGATCGCCAAGTCACGACCCAGCCGCCATCGGCGAGACCTGTTACTGTCGCGGTCTCCTGAAAGTTGGTCGTGTAGGTGTTGACGAGAAAGTCATCCGCATAAAGTTTTACGCCGCTGCTGCTGTAGCGTTGCTGGTAAACTCCGCCTCCTGAGCTATCTTGATCCTGTGATGTCCACGTGACAACCCAGCCGCCATCCGCCAATGCTGTGACGCTTGGCTCGTATTGATCCCGGTTGGTCTCTTTGTTGACGACTTGGGGGACCGCGTAGATCTCGTTCCCGTTCCTGTCGTATCTCTGCATGACAACGTCGATTTGATCGAAGGCGTCGTAGGATCCCCAAACGGCGATCCAACCTCCATCGGCCAGGGCCGTTAAGACGGGTGCTTCACGGAGCTTTCCCGCGACGCTGTCGACCTCGCGTTCTTCACCGGCCTTGAAAATTTGTGCTGGCATAAGGAATTCCCAGGAATAGTCATCTGAGACTGGTATATAATAACGCATCGGAAAGTAAACGGCTGGACCCCCTTTACCCGAATCACCTTTGTCGCACTTTTTCCGTCGGATGCCATGGACCAGGCGTTGAAAGCCTGGCTCCACGGATGTGCAGCGAGGTCTACAGCCCCTAGATCACGAAGAAGTCCTTGGCGGTCAGACTGAGGTTCTTGGCGAGYTTGGCGAAGACCACTGCGGCGCCCTTGCCCGAGCCGTCCGCGTCGTAGGAGAGGGTTCCGGCCTTCTTGTTGTAGATCAGGTAGTCGTTGCGATCCTTCGCCTTGGTCCCGACCGTGAAGAATGCCTTGTCGAGCGCTTTCGGGGCCTCCGGGGAACCGGCGCCGAGCTTGCGGAAGATGGCGTTGTCGAGCCAGATGCTGTCGTCTCGGACCGAGAAGTCGGTGATCTGGTCCACGTTCGTCTTCTTGTCGAGCATGTCCTTGAACACGAACACGTCGAAGCCTAAGTCGCCGGATAGAACATCGCTGCCGAGCCCGCCGTCGATGCGGTCGTTGCCGGCTCCACCGGCGAGGGTGTCCTTGGCCGCGCCGCCCACGAACACGTCGTTGCCGGTGGAACCGGCGGTGCATTCGACGGCCCAGTCGGCCACTTGGATCGTGAAGGTTTTCACGAGACTGGCGCCTTGGGAATCCGTCACCTTGATCTGGACGGCGTGAGAGCGGGCCTGCTCGAAGTCGAGCATGAAGCCGTTCACACGCAGTTCGTTTCCGACAATCGTGAAGCGGCCGTCACTCGCACCCCAGCTACCGTCGAACCGCATGAGCTGATAGGTGAAGGTCTCGCCCGGATTGCCGTCGCTGGCGGAGAGGTCGCCGATCTTGACGTCCGTGCTGGAAATCAACTCCCGCACGGTCGTGTTGTCGAGCCCGATATCCACGGGCACGCGGTTCGCGACGCTTGAGCGCACCTGAATCATGGTGCTGATCGCGGGCGTCGCAGCATGATCCGCGTCGCTGGCCTCGATGTTGAAGGTGGTCGTCAGGGTCGTGCCGGCAGCTGCTCCAAGCCGATCCGCCGGGTTGAACTGCAGGGCGCTCATGATCTCGGCAAGCGCTCCCGCCTTGTCGGTGACGGTATAGACCTTCCGGCCGTCACTCGAAGACAGAAGCGTCACTTTCGAGAGAAGCGCCGCGGGGATCACCAGATCGCCCTCCGCCCCGTTGAAGCCGATCTTCACCGTCAGTGTGTCGTTCTCGTCATCGTCGAAGGTGACGCCCGTGAAAGGGTTCACGCTCGCGCCGTTATCCGTGGCATTGGTGATCTCGCGGCCCGGCGCCACGGCGATGCGCGGCGCATGGTTCGGCAGGGTCTCGTCCACATTGTCGAGCGTGATCGTAAAGTCCTTCTCTATGGACAAGCCGCCCTTGTCGGTCACGCGCACGCGGATCGTGTGGGTGGCAGCGTCCTCGTAATCGAGGCGGCTTCCGTCCCGCACGCGCAGGCGGCCGTTGAAGATCTCGAAGCGGCCCTCCGCGTCGTCCACCAGCTCATAGGTGAAGGTATCGCCCGCATTCAGATCCTCCGCGCCAAAGAGGCCGATCAGCGTGCCGTTCCTCGCATTCTCGGCAATCGTGGCAGCGGAGAGGGTCAGTTCGTAAGGCGCCAGATTGACCGGCGGCTCGGGCAGGTTGTTCAGATGGATCGTAATGATCTTCTCGATGCTCTTGCCGCCGTCATGAACACGCACCTTGATATCGTGCGAGGTGGCGGTCTCGTAATCGAGAAGCGATCCGTTCGCGACGAGGATCGACTTGCCGTCTGCCGCCAACTTGAAGCGTCCACCGGCATTGTCGACGAGCTCGTAGATGTAGATTCCCGTCGCATCGCCGTCGAGAACGCCGAGCGTGCCGACGAACACGTTGTTGGCCGCGCCTTCATCCACGGGCGTGCCCGTGAACAGAATATCGAACGGCTCCTCGTTCACGTTGTTCACGGCAATGGTGACGATCTTCGTGAGCGTGCCGCCCTTGCCGTCCGACACCAGAACCTTGATCGCATAGGCGGTTGCGGCCTCGTAATCGATGAGGCTGCCGTCTGCGACAAGAATCCTGGTTTTGGTCGCATCGAGCTTGAACCTGCCTCCGGCATCGTCGAGAAGCTCATAGGAGAAGCTGTCGCCAGTGTCGGGATCGAAGGCTCCGAGATCTCCCACCCAAATGCCTTCTTCGGCATTCTCATCGACCGAGGCGTTGCCCTTCACGCCGCCCGTGAGGGTAATGTCGACCGGTGCCCGGTTGACGGGGCCTGAGGCGGGCTCGTCCACGTCGCCGACATGGATGACGAAATCCTTTTCGAAGGAGAGGCCGCCCTTGTCCGTAACACGTACACGGATCGTATGGGATGTCGCTGCCTCGTGATCGAGGCGAGCACCGTCCTTGACCCTGATCCTGCCGTCGAAGATTTCGAAACGTCCTTGGGCATCGTCCATGAGAACATAGGTGAAGGTCTCGCCGATGTTCTCGTCCTCAGCGCCGAGCAGGCCGATGAGCGTGCCGTTCTTGGCGTTCTCGAGCACATCGGCGGCGGACAGCATGATATCCGTCGGCGCCTTGTTGAGGGGCGGCTCGGGCAGGTTGTTGAGATGGATCGTGATGACCTTCTCGAAGGTCCTGCCGCCGTCCTTGACCCGCACCGTGATGTCATGGGACGTGGCTGTCTCGTAGTCGAGGAGCGAGCCGTTCGCGACGAGGATGGACCGGCCATCGGCGGCGAGCTTGAAGCGCCCGCCTGCATTGTCGACCAATTCGTAAATATAGGTGCCGCTCGCATCCGCGTCGATCACTCCAAGCGAGCCGACGAAGATGTTGTTGGCAGCGCCCTCATCGATGGCAGCGCCCGAAAGGGTAATGTCGGTGGGCGTCTCGTTCACGTTACTGACGCCGATCACAAGCGTCCTCGTGAGGATGCCGCCCTTGCCGTCCGATACCTGCACTTTGATCGTGTAGGCGGTCGCGGCCTCATAGTCGATCAGGCTGCCATCGGCGACCAGGATCTTGGTGCGTGTGCTGTCGAGCTTGAAGCGCCCGCCTGCGTCATCAAGCAGCGTATAGGTGAAGCTGTCGCCCGCATCGAGGTCGATCGCGCCGAGATCACCGACGACAATCTCGCCATCGGCGTTCTCATCAACCGAGGCGTTGCCTTTCGTGCCACCCGTCAGCGTGATGTCGGTGGGTGCGCGGTTGGCGGGCGCTTCGTACAGATCGTTGACATGGATGACGATGGGTTTCTCGAAAGTGAGGCCGCCCTTGTCCGTCACGCGCACCCGGATCGTGTGCGACGTGGCGCTTTCGAAATCGAGCTTCGTTCCATCCGCGACGACGATCTTGGTATGGGTCGCATCCAGCTTGAAGCGCCCGCCCGCATCGTCCACGAGGGTATAGGTGAAGGTATCGCCCGCGTCCTGATCCACCGCGGCGAGATCACCGATAACGGTCTCGCCATCGGCGTTCTCATTCACGCTCGTAGACGAGAGAGTGATGTCGGTCGGCGCATCGTTGCGGCCCTGGACGGCGACCGTGATTTTCTTGACCTGGGCCGCACCCTTGGCATCGATGACGAGAATGGTGAGCTCGTGCGTTGCGCCGTCGGATGCCTCGAAGTCGAGGAGCGCGCCGTTGGCGACGCGGATCTCCGATCCCACGATCTTGAACCGCCCGCCCGCATTGTCGAGGAGCGCATAGGTGATGGCGTCGCCGTCCGGATCGAGGCCTGTCAGTGTCGCCACAACCGTGCCGGTTGCAGCGCCTTCTTCCACCTCGACGGCGCCGCCTGTTCCGGTGCCGGTAATCACCGCATCGGGCTTCTCGTTCACATCGGTGATGCCGATGGTGATCGTCTGAGGCGCGCTGACGCCGCCCTTGCCGTCATAGGCGATGACGATGAGCGTGTAGTATTTCGCGCCGGCAGGCAGGGATTCGTAATCCAGCACTGCGCCGGGGGCGAGCTTGATCTGGTTGGTGAGGGGATCGATGATAAAGAGGCCGCCCGCATCGCCGCCGGGCGCGAAGGAACAGGTGACGGTGTCGCCGTCCGCATCGGTTGCGCTCAGCACGCCGATGAAGGTGTCGTCGGTTGCGTCTTCGCCAAGCGCAACACCGAGGCCGCCGTTCAGACGGATATTGACCGGCGCGTCGTTCGTGTCGTCGATGTCGTTGACGGTGATCGTGACGGTCTTCGTTACCGAGTCGCCAGCTCTGTCCGTGACGGTGATCTTGATCGTGTGGGATTTTGCGGTCTCGTAATCGAGGCTCGCGCCGGCCTTCAGCCGCAATTGGTTGCCCACGACTTCGAACTTGCCGCTGGCGTCTTCCGTGAGCGCGAAGGTAAAGCTGTCGCCCGCATCGGCATCGACACCTTCGAGCGTCGCGATCAGGCCCGTCTCGTCCTCATCCACCGAGGTGCGGGAGAGCGTGACGCCCGTGGGCGCGTGGTTCTCGATCACGTCGCCCACGTTGATCGTGACGGTCTTCGTCACCGACAGGCCGGTCTGGTCCGTCACGGTGATCTTGATAATGTGCGAGGTGGCCGTCTCGTAATCGAGCTTTTCGCCGGATTTCAGGCGCAGCTCGTTGCCGACGATCACGAACTTGCCGCTCGCATCCTCGGCGAGCGTGAAGGTGAAGGTGTCGCCCGTGTTGGGATCGACGCCATCGAGCGTGGCGATGAGGCCCGTCGCATCCTCGTTCACGCTCGTGCGCGAGAGGGTGACATCGGTGGGAGCGGCTGTGGTGACATAGCGCTTCTGGTAGATGCCGTAGCCCGAGCCGTCCTGACCGGCGGATTGCCAGGTGACGATCCAGCCGTCGGCCAGTGCGGTGACGCTCGGCGCTTCCTGATGGCCCGCGGTGGTGATGTTCACCAGCACGTCCGCAGGCCCGGTCGGGTTGCCGTCCTTGTCGAAGGCCTGGAGATAGATGCCGTTGCCGGACCCGTCCTGGTTCGCGGATTGCCACACCACCACCCAGCCGCCGTCCTTCAGGGCGGTGACGGTGGCAGGTTCCTGCAGGTCGCCGGTGGTGACGTTGACGCGGCGGGGCGTGGCGAAAAGGGCGACGCCATCCTTGTCGAAGCGCTGCTGAACCACATCGCCGCCGCCGCTGTAGGATGTCCAGGTGACGACCCAGCCGCCGTCAGTGAGGGTGGTGATGCTGGGAATGATCTTGTAGTCGCCGGCCGTTCCCTCGACAGGGATATCCGCGCTGGATGTGGCGACACCGGCCGCGTTGTAGCGCTGCTGGAAGATGGAATGCCCGGTCGAGCCGGAGCTGTGGGATTCCCAGGTCACGATCCAGCCGCCATCGGGGAGGGCGGTGATGGCGGGCTTCGTCTGGGCGCCCTCGGTGAGCACGTTCACCCGGGTCTCAGGCCCGACCGCCGTGCCCGTCGCGTTGTAGCGCTGCTGGTAGACGCCGGCGCCCGAGCCGTCCTGGCCGTCGGACACCCAGCTGACGACCCAGCCGCCATCGCTCAAGGCCGTGACGCTGGATTGCGACTGATCGAGCGCGACATTGGTGTTCACCAGCCGGTCGGCGGAGAATTGAGCCACGCCGTTCTTGTCGAAGCGCTGCTGATAGATGCCGCCGTTCCAGCCAATATCCTGGTTCTGCGACGTCCAGGTGACAAGCCAGCCGCCATCGGCGAGCGCCGTCACGCTCGGATCGGCCTGATCGCTCGCCTTGGTCAAGTTGACGAGGGTATCTACCGTAGAGGAAGTCGCGCCCGTCTTGTCATAGCGCTGCTGGTAGATGCCGTAGCCTGAGCCGTCCTGGTTCAGGGATTGCCACGTGACCACCCATCCCCCATCGGAAAGCCCTGTGACGCAAGGCATTTTCTGGTCGGAGGCCGTGACGACATTGACGCGGATTTCCGAACCGACGGTGAAGGGGGATACGGGCATGACAGCTCTAACTCCAGGCACCTCATCTATATATGTTATGTAATTCAATAGCAAAAAACTTTAGGACAACTTTCACTGTGGTGAATCGTCTCTGAAGGTTGTCCTCAACCAAAGGGTCGCAGGGCCGGGCTTATCCAAACCTCATGCGTCCAGCGCCCTTGGCAGGGGTGGGGGCGACCGATTAGGTTCTCCTGATGTTCGCCGAAAAAGCACCCTCCAACGCCCAGGAATGGTCCGTCTCGGATCTCGCGGGCGCTCTCAAACGCACCCTTGAGGATGCCTTCGGTTTCGTGCGCCTGCGCGGCGAGGTCTCGGGCTATCGCGGGCCCCATTCCTCGGGCCACGCCTATTTCTGCATCAAGGACCAGAACGCCCGCATCGATGCGGTGATCTGGAAGGGCGCCTTCGCCAAGCTCAAGATCCGCCCCGAGGAGGGGATGGAGGTCATCGCCACCGGGCGCATCACCACCTTCCCGGGTTCGTCCAAGTACCAGATCGTCGTCGACAGCCTGGAGCCCGCCGGCATCGGCGCTCTCATGGCGCTGCTGGAAGAGCGCCGTCGCAAGCTCACCGCCGAGGGGCTGTTCGCCGCCGAGCGCAAGCGCCGCCTGCCTTACCTGCCGCGCGTGGTCGGCGTCGTCACCTCGCCCACAGGCGCGGTGATCCGCGACATTCTTCACCGCCTGGAGGATCGCTTTCCCCGCCACGTGCTGGTCTGGCCGGTGCGTGTGCAGGGCGATACCTGCGCGGCGGAAGTGGCGGCGGCCATTCGCGGCTTCAATGCCATGGAGCCCGGCGGGCGCATTCCGCGCCCCGATGTGCTGATCGTCGCGCGCGGCGGCGGCTCCATCGAGGATCTGTGGGGCTTCAACGAAGAGATCGTCGTGCGGGCCGCAGCCGAGAGCGGCATCCCGCTCGTCTCGGCGGTGGGCCACGAGACGGACTGGACGTTGATCGACCATGCCGCCGACATGCGCGCGCCGACGCCGACAGGCGCTGCCGAGATGGTAGTGCCGGTGCGCGTCGAGCTGATGGCCGGCGTCAACGATCTCGCCCGCCGTCATACGGAAGCGACGCTTCGCCTCATCGAGCGCCGCCGCTCGGATCTGCGGGCGACGGCCCGCGCCCTGCCGACGCCGGAAGCCCTGTTCTCGCCCAAGCGCCAGCGGCTCGATCTTGCGGCCACCAAGCTCTACCCGGCCTTGTCGCGCAACGCGCGCGGCCACGAGGAGCGGCTGCTCAAGGTCTCGCGCCAGCTCTCCCATGTGTCGCCGGTGGCGAACGTGGCGCGCATGCGCGCGCGCCTCGATGCGGTGGGCCCACGCCCCCACAACGCGGTCTGTCGCTTGGTCGTGCTGCGCGAGGAAAGCCTCAAGCAGATCGGTCGCAGGCTCGTCGTCTCCCGAGAGACGCTGCTGCGCGCAGAGCGCACGCGCATCGCCCAATCCACGGAAGTCACGCAGCGTGTGGCCGAGCGTCTCGTGCCTGCGCTTCAAGGCCAGATCGCCCGCAAGGTCGACCGGCTTGACGCGGTCTCCAAGCTCTTCGACAGCCTGAACTATAAGTCCGTGCTCAAGCGCGGCTTCGCCCTCGTGCGGGATGCGGACGGCCAGCCCCTGCGCTCGGCGGATGCGGTACTCGACGGGCAGGCGCTGGTGCTGGAATTCGCCGACGGCAAGACCGACGCCACCGGCGGGCGCATCGGCTCGCGGCCCAAGCCTGCGAAGCCGAAGCTCGTCGTCGCGGAAGAGCAGGGCGCTTTGTTCTAGTCGGCATTGAAAACAGGGGCCACGAGCCCTTATGTGAAGAACGGCGACCGGACAGCTTTTGATGGCCTCGATGATGAACAAAATGGATCGCAGCAGCGGCGAAGCCGTGGTGCAATATCTCGACAGCAACCTGCGGATCGTGAAGCCGGGGGCTTTCGTGCGCTGCGCCGTCACCGGCCAGCAAATTCCCCTCGACGAATTGAAGTACTGGAGCGTCGAGCTGCAGGAACCCTATGCGACGCCGGAAGCCGTGATGCAGCGCATCGCGGGTGAGTTGTCGCGCTAAGCTTTTCAAGCGTTTAGGTCTCTACCGTCATGGCCGCACTTGTTGCGGCTATCCACGTCTTCATTTCCTACTCTTAATCCTCAGGATGAGGCTGTATGGAGGTTCCGAAGGCGTAGCCCCCGACGCAGGGCCGATGATGACGTGTGCCTAAGCTCTTAACCGCCGGTCGTTGATGCTGCGCAGGAGGTAATTGCGCAGGCCTGGTGCGTCCTCGATCTTCAGGCGCACCGGCAGCACGGACAGGCTCGTCCAGGGCTCCGATTGAGAAGCGGCTGCGATGCGTACGAGGTCTTTCTCCGTCGTCACCGGCATCAGGCTGCGCATGCGCGCTTCCTGTCTCAAGGAATCGAGATCGGCCGCGTTGTAGGGATGATGGTCGGGAAAGGTCTTCGCCACTTCCACGATGGCGCCGCAATCGCGCAAGGTATCGAAGAATTTTTCCGGCCGCCCGATGCCTGCGAAAGCCAGCACCCGCTTGCCTTCAAGGGATTTGGCGATCGTGGGGTCGGGCACGAGGCTACCCCTGAAAACGCGCTTGCCCAAAAGGCCGGCCTGACGGGCGAGCGCCTCGCCCGGCGCACCGCTCCCGATGAGGAGAATGGCGTCGATGGCGGGCCATTGCGCGTCCATGAAGGTGCGCAACGGGCCGGCGGGCAGGGGAAGGCCGTTGCCGATCCCGGTGGCGGCATCGACCACGGCGATGCCGCAATCCTTTTGAAGCGATGCATTCTGCAAGCCGTCATCCATGATGACGACGGTCGCGCCCATCTCATAGGCGAGGTTCGCGCCCACAGGACGCTTGCGCGAGACGATGGTGGGGGCCATGCCGGCCAGCAGGATCGGCTCGTCGCCCACATCGTTGGGGGAGTGATGCGGCTGTACTTGGAGCGGGCCGCGCAGGCGTCCGCCATAGCCGCGCGACAGGAAGGCGGGGCTTTCGCCGGAGCCGTCGAGCAGTTCGGCAATCGCGAGTGCTGTCGGCGTCTTGCCCGCGCCGCCCGCCGTGAAATTGCCGATGCAAACGATGGGAAGATTGGCGCGCTCGCCTTTGCGGCCCATGCGGCGTCCGGCGATGGCGCCGTAGACGACACTGAGCGGGCGGAGCAGGTTCGCCAGAGCGGACGGGGTTTGCGTCCACCAGAAACCGGGCGCGCGCATCAGCGTTGGGCTCCCAGTTTGGCCTGCACGATGAAGGGCTCGATGGATTGCATCGTGCGCTCCACCGCGCCGCCGAGAGACTGCACCGCATCGCCTGCTGCCCGCGCCATGTCGCGGGTGAGCGCCGTGTTGGTCAGGAGTTCGCTCACCGCGCGGGCGAGCGCCGCACTGTCGTTCACCATCAGGGCGCCGCGTGCGAGATCGATCGCGGCATAGACATCCTCGAAATTGTGGACATGCGGGCCATGGAGAATGGCCGCGCCGAGCTTCGCCGGCTCGATGGGGTTCTGCCCGCCATGAGCCACCAGAGAGCCGCCCATCACCACGATGGGAGACAGGCGGTAGAACAGCCCCATCTCGCCCACGGTGTCGGCGACATAGACATCGGTCGCGCGGTCCGGATGGATACCCTCGGAGCGGCGGCTGGCGCGCAGGCCTGCCTGGGCCGCAATGGAGGCGACCTCAGGGCCGCGATGCGGGTGCCGGGGTGCGATGATGGTCAGCAGGTGCGGATGACGTTTCGCCAGAGCTCGATGCACGGCGATGATCGCGCTTTCCTCGCCTGCATGGGTGCTGGCGGCAAGCCAGACCGGACGGCCAGCGACGAGGCCGTTCAGATGCGCCACCACACGCGGATCGGCGGGGGGAGGGGCCGCATCGAATTTGAGGTTGCCGGTCATCACCACGCGCGGCGCGCCGAGGCGGGCGAGCCGCTCCGCATCGTCCTGCGTCTGTGCCATGCACAGGGCAAAGCGCTCCAGCAGCGACTTGATGACGTTGGGCATCTTCTGCCAGCGCTGGAACGAGCGATCCGACATGCGCCCGTTCACGAGCACGAGCGGAATGTGCCGTTCTTCGAGGGCCATGATCGTGTTGGGCCAGATTTCGGATTCGGCGACGAGCGCGAGATCGGGCTGCCAGTGATCCAGGAAGCGGCGCACATAGCGCGGCACGTCGAGGGGCACGAACTGATGCACCGCGCCCGGCGGCAGCCGCCTCGCGATGAGGGAAGCGGAGGTGCGCGTGCCCGAGGTCACGAGAACCGAGAGGCCGCGCTGGGTCAGGCGCTCCACCACGGGAAGAAGGGAAAGCGTCTCGCCGATGCTCGCGCCATGCACCCAGACCAGATGGCCCTTGGGGCGCTGTCGGCTGGGATAGCCCTGGCGTTCGCCAAGGCGCGTCTTGTCCTCGCGGCCCTTGTGGCGGCGCCAGTAGAGGAGGCCCAGCACCGCTGGTTCGAGAAACGCGGTCGCGGTGCGGTAGGCCTTGAAGAGAACCGGAGTGCTCATGCCTGCGAGCCTCCTGCAAGGGCGGGGCTTGATGGATCCTTTGCGCCGGGATCCTTCGATCCCACAAGGGCATAGGCCCTCTCGTGAATCCTGTCGAGTTCCCGCTCGACGGTGAGGCGATGGCCTTCGAGCGCTGCCGCATCCGCATCGCGCGGCACATGCACGGGCTCGCCCAGAACTATGGCGCCCCGGCCGAAGGGGAGGCCGATGCTGGCCCTGTCCCAGCTGTTGAAGTCGATCCGCCGGCTCGTCACCACGGCGACGGGCACGATGGGCCGGCCGGACATCTGCGCCAGGGTGACGATGCCCACGCCGCAGATTCGGGAGATCTTCGGGATATCGGCGGTCATCACCACCATCTCGCCGTCGTTCAGGGCTTTGAGCATGCCGCGCATGGCCTGGACGCCGCCTTTTTTACGAATGTCGCGGCCGCGTGCGCCGGAGCCCCGGATCGCCCGAATGCCGAGATGGCGAAGCGCGATGGCGTTGAACTCGCCATCCGCCGAGCGGGAGACGAGGCTCGCCGCGCGGTCCTGCGGGCGCTTGGCGAAATGAATCATGAAATGCTGCCCGTGCCACATGGCGGCGATCACGGGCATTTGCGGTCCGATGCGGTCATAGGCATCCGCCGGTTCGACGACGAACCGGTTCGTGCGCTGCACGAGCTTGAGATAGCCCGCGACAAGGAGGCCCAGGCTCTCCTGGACCGCCTGCGAGCGGATGACGCGCTTGAACAGACCCATCGGCTGCGGGATCAGGCCTGCTGCGGATCCAGCAGGCGGTGCAGGTGGACGATGAAGTAGCGCATCTGCGCATTGTCCACGGTTGCTTGCGCCCTGGCCTTCCAGGCCGCGTGGGCCGAGGCGTAGTTCGGGAAGATGCCGACGATGTCGAGCTTGGAGAGGTCCTTGAAATCAACGGATTCGAGGCTGTCGAGCTCGCCGCCGAAAACCAGATGGAGGAGCTGTTTGCCAGGGGTGTCAGTCATGGATGCGAGGCTCTTCTGATGGGTGTGACAGGGACGATTGCTGCGAAGCAAAGGTTACTCAAATCCTCATGGCTCCAATAGCGCGAGGATGCAACCGTGACGCAACGGCAATCATTTCGCCGTGGCTCRTTTCGGGCCTGTTATAGACAGCCTGTCTTCCTGCCAAGTCCGTGAGCAGGCCCCCGGCTTCGCGCAGGATCAGGTCGGCCGCCGCGATGTCCCAGTCCTGGGCATTGGACGAGACCAGAGCCACGTCGATGGAGCCCTCGGCCACCCGCGCGAGGCGTAAGGCCAGCGAGGGCACCTTCGGCAGGCGCTCGATGGAATCCGAGCCGCGCTCGAAGCGGTCCACGAGGGGCTTGGGGCCCGCCACGCGGGCGGGACGGCGGGGATCGTCTCCGGACAGCATGAGCGGCCTGCCGTTGAGCCGCGCGCCCATGCCGATTCCGGCCTCGTAGAGATGCTCGTGGATCGGGGCGTGCAGGATGCCCAGCACCGGCTCCCCATCGCTGACAAGGGCGATCGAGATCGCCCAGTCCGGGTGCCCCGAGGCGAAGGCGCGAGTGCCGTCGATGGGGTCTACCACCCACACATGGCGCCGATCCAGGCGCTCGGAATTGTCCGCCGTTTCCTCGGAGAGCCAGCCGGCTTCCGGCAGAAGGGCGAGCAATTGGTCCTTGAGGAAGGTGTCGAGGGCGATATCCGCCTCGGTCACGGGCGAGCTGTGCCCCTTGTACCAGAGCTTCGCCGCCGTCTGCGCGCCGGCGCGGAAATAGGGCTGCGCGAGAGCACCAGCCCGGCGCGCGATGTCGCTGACGGAGTGGGTGAGGGCAGAAAAGTCGGAGGGAGATATCATCGCACTCCAGATGGGGAAGATCGGCAAAAGATGCCAGGGCGGTTCCAGGCTAGATCAGAGCGTCGAACACCATGAAAGCAAAGAGGAGGAGGCCCGCGTCCCGGTTCGAGCGGAAAAGCCGCAGGGCGCCGGCCCCGTCATTCCGGTCGATCCGCGCCACCTGCCAGCCGAGATGCAGGGCGAAGAGGCCCAGGCCGATAAAGGCGGGAATGCCGGCGCCGATAAGTATGAAGGCCGGGATCAGCAGGGCCACGGTCAGGCCGTAGCAGATGCCTACGCCGAGCGTCACCCGCTCGCCGAAGAATCGGGCGGAGGACTTGATGCCGACGACCTCGTCGTCCTCGATGTCCTGCAGGGCATAGATCGTGTCATAGCCTACCACCCAGGCAATGCTGCCCGCATAGAGCAGGATCGGCGCGAGGCTCAGAGAGCCGAAGGCAGCGGCCCAGCCCATCAGCGCGCCCCAAGCGAAGGCCAGCCCCAGCACGATCTGCGGCATCCAGAAGAAGCGCTTCATGAAGGGATAGAGCGCGACGACGCCGAGCGAGGCGAAGCCCGTTGCGATGGCGAAACCGTTGAATTGCAGCAGAACGAGAAGCCCCACGAGGCCCTGGAGACCGAGGAAGGCCAGCGCCCCTTTGAGGCTTACTTGGCCTGAAGGCAGCGGACGGCCACGGGTGCGCTCGACCCGGGTGTCGAGATCCCGGTCCACGATGTCGTTATAGGTGCAGCCCGCACCCCGCATGGCCACGGCGCCGATCAGGAAGAGCAGGCAATGAACCGGGTTCGGCCAGGATTGTCCCCCGGCGATGGCGGCGAGGGCCGCCGACCACCAGCAGGGGAGAAGCAGAAGCCACCAGCCGATGGGGCGTTCGATGCGTGCAAGGCGCAGATACGGGCGCAAGCCGTCCGGAGCCAACCGGTCGGCCCAATGGCCCCGCACCGCATCGGGAAGGGAGGACGCCGCTTGGCGTTCCATGTTCAGTAGGCGCTTGTCAGAGCGCGCCCTTCGGCACGCTGAGTGTGCCGGTCAGGCCGCCGCCCATGCGCGGGCCGCCCTGCTGTTGCTGCTGGGCTGCCTGCTGCTTGGCTCTCTTTTCCATCTCGGCCATCTTGGCGACTGCACCGCAGGCCTGGCCCTTGAAGTCCTGGGCGCGCTTGTGGTCCTGGCTGAAATTCTCGACGACCTGATCGGGGATCTGGCACCAGTCCTTGTTGTCGGTCATCCATTTGGAGCCGGCGGTGCCGTTGGTCACGAGCTTGGAAAAGATTGTGCAGGCGGCACGGGGGTCGATCTGTTTCTTCTTCCCGCCGCCGGTCAGTGCCTGAACCTGCTTAACGAGATTCTGGCGTTCCAACAGGATCTTCTGACCATCCTGGCAGGCGCTCGACTGCGCGAAGGCAGGAGCGGCCGTGAACATGCCAGCAGCGGCAAGCGCGGCCATAAGGTACGGACGGATGTGCGTCATGGCAAAACCCTTTAAAAAGCCCGCGACGTCTCGCGAGCCTGCGTTCTGTTAACAGGTATCGGCTCCCCTGGCCAAGGGGCGATTGGTCGCCTCCGGCCTGGAATGTGTTATTCCGTACCTGAATGTCAGGTGAGCGTAGCTAAATTTAGGCGCTCTCCCTTTAAGTAGAAGAAGTTGATAAAGGCTTTTTCTCAATTTCCCCAGGTTTCCATGGCTGAGTACGACTTCAACGCCCCCCGCCTGTTCCTTGATGCGCCCCTTCACAACGGTGCGAGGATTCCCCTCGACCGGGGACAGGCCAATTACCTGCTCAATGTGCTGCGCCTGAAAGCGGGGGAGGCGGTGCTCGTCTTCAACGGGCGGGACGGCGAGTGGCGGGCCGAGGTGGCTGTGGAAGGCCGCAAGGCGGCGGACCTCGTCTGCATGGAGCAGGTGCGGGCCCAGGGCGCCGCTCCCGATCTCATTTATGCCTTCGCGCCCCTCAAGCATGCCCGCCTGGACTACATGGTCCAGAAGGCCGTGGAGATGGGGGCGGGCGTCCTCCAACCGGTCCTGACACGCCGGACCCAGAGCACCCGGGTGAACCTGGAGCGCATGCGAAGCAACGCCATCGAGGCCGCCGAGCAATGCGGAATTCTGACGATTCCCGAGATCCGCGAAGAGGAAAATCTGGAGCGCTTCATCGCCGGTCTGGACAAGGACCGGACCCTGATTTTCTGTGACGAGGATGCGCCGGTTTCGAACCCTGTGGATGCTCTGGCCAAGCTTGGGAACAAAGAACCATCCCTTGCAGTTGTCGTGGGCCCCGAAGGAGGGTTCACCGATCAGGAGAGAGCGCTTGTCGCCGCCCACGAAAATTGTATCCGCGTATCGTTGGGACCGCGAATCCTGCGTGCTGATACAGCCGCTGTTGCCGCGCTCGCACTCGTCCAATCCGTGCTTGGCGATTGGACCTAAGGCATACGCTCGACAGCGGCTTAAGCCGATCTGCCTGTAGCCTCAGAAGCTTAGCATTTTTACGCCGATCCGCCCCACTCGCGCCCCATTCGGGGCGAGGTTGGTGCGGGTGCGGAAGGCCGCCAAATGCACATAGATCGTTCCAAAATAATAATCAGAAGGACGTCTGGGAAATGAGCTGGGATTTCAAGTTCGGCATCGAAGAAGAGTACTTCGTCAACGATGCCGCCAAGCGCGATGTCGCGCGCGGAAAGATCAAGGAATTCTTCGCCTCCTGCCGTGAGCAGGTCTCGGAGAGCATCCAGCCCGAAATGCTCGAGCCGCAGATCGAAATCGCCACCAAGCCGCTGGTCGATTTCTCCGAGGCCCGCACGCAGCTCGCAGGGCTTCGTGCTTCCGTAGGCTCGGTCGCGCGCGACTATAACCTCTCCATCATGGCGTCGGGCACCCATCCCCTCGCCATCTGGACGCGGGTGCGCCCCAATGCGCAGCCGCGCTACGGCAAGGTGATGCACGATCTCCAGATGCTCGGCAGCCGCACGGTTCTGTGCGGCATGCACGTGCATGTGGAGGTGCCGGACCTGTCGACCCGCGTCGACATCATGAACCGCATTCAGCCGTTCCTGCCGCTGTTGCTGGCGCTCTCCACCTCCTCGCCGTTCTGGCAGGCGCAGCGCACGGGCCTTCTCGGCTACCGGCTTGCGGCCTATCGTGAGCTGCCGCGCACGGGCTTTCCCGACCTGTTCGACGGGCCGGAGGATTATAAGCGCTATATCGACACCCTGGTCTCCGCCCGCGCCATCGAGAATTCGAGCTATGTGTGGTGGGTGATCCGGCCCTCGCTGAAGCACCCGACCCTTGAGCTGCGCGTGGCCGACAGCTGCACGCGGGTGGACGACACCATCGCGATCGCCGCTATCTATCGCTGCCTCGTGCGCCGCCTGAGCCTCGATACCACGCTCAATGCGGGCCAGACCGGCGCGTCGCGGGCCATCAACGACGAGAACGGCTGGCGCGCCCAGCGCTACGGCATCCATGGCAGCTTCGTTGACGAGAAGACCCGCAGCGCCAAGCCGGTCCGCGAGCTTCTCGACGAGGTTCTCGACCTTGTGGCGGACGACGCCCGGGAACTCGGCTGCGAGCGCGAGATCGATCTCGCCCGCTGGATCGTGGCCCGCGGCACCAGCGCCGACCAGCAGCTGACCCTCTATACGGAGGCCCTCGGCCGTGGCCTGTCGAGCCGGGACGCCCTGGTCGGCGTGGTCGATTGGCTGAGCGCCGAGACGATGGGGGAGACCACGCACCGGCATTGAGGGGACAGATCGGCGAGAGTAGGGCCTGCTACTACGCTTTATGGCGGGCCCTCATTGCAGCTTGACCGCAACCCGCCTATTTAGACGCGATCCCTGAGTCGGCGCGCCTTGAACGCGCTTTTTGGATGATGAGGTGATCTATGGCGCGGGACGTATCCGATACGACCCCTATTGGCGCTCGGTCGGAGCTCGTGGAGTGGATCGCGTCCGGCGAGAAGCCGCGCGACACATGGCGGCTGGGCACGGAGCACGAAAAAGTCCCGTTCTACACGGCCGATGCTTCGCCCGTTCCCTATGAGGGCGGCAAGGGCATTCGTGCGTTGCTCGAAGGTTTGCAGGCGCGCACCGGCTGGGAACCCATCATCGAGAGCGGCCAGCCCATCGGCCTCTTCGACGAGGCCGGCGGTGGCGCGATTTCGCTGGAGCCCGGCGGGCAGTTCGAATTGTCGGGCGCGCCGCTGAAAACTTTGCACGAGACAGCCGCCGAGACCGCGCAGCACATTGCTGATGCAAAGGCTGTCGGCAAAGAACTCGGCATCGAATTCCTTACCCTCGGCATGAGCCCGCTCTGGACTCGCAGCCAGACACCGGTGATGCCGAAGGCGCGCTATCGCATCATGACGAACTACATGCCGAAGGTCGGCTCTCTCGGCCTCGACATGATGTACCGCACGTCCACCGTGCAGGTGAACATGGATTACGCGTCCGAGGCCGACATGGTGAAGAAGCTGCGCGTGTCGCTGGCGCTGCAGCCCATCGCGACGGCGATCTTCGCCAACTCGCCCTTCACGGACGGCAAGCCCAACGGCTACCTCTCCATGCGCTCGAACATTTGGCTCGATACGGACAGGAACCGCACGGGCATGATGGCCTTCRCGTTCGAGGACGGTTTCGGCTACGATGCTTACGTGGAATGGGCACTCGACGTGCCGATGTATTTCGTCAAGCGCGGCGAGACCTATCACGACGTGGCGGGCGCCTCCTTCCGCGATCTTCTCGCGGGCAAGCTCGCGCAGCTGCCGGGTGAATTAGCCACCCATTCCGACTGGGCGAACCACGTCTCGACCCTGTTCCCGGAAGTGCGCATGAAGCGCTATCTCGAAATGCGCGGAGCCGATGTCGGCGGCCCCGAGCAGATCGTGGCCCTGTCCGCGTTCTGGGCCGGATTGCTGTATGACGAAACAGCCCTCAACGATGCTTGGGAACTGGTGAAGGGCTGGAGCGCTGAACAGCGCGAGCAGCTACGTGCCGACGTGCCGAAGCTCGCCCTGAAAGCAACCATCGCAGGCCGCTCCGCACAGGATGTCGCGCGCGATGCCTTGGCCCTCTCCCATGCCGGCCTCAAGCGCCGCGCCTATCGCGATGCGACAGGACAGGACGAGACGAAGCATCTCGCCTACGCCGAAGAGATCGCCAGTTCCGGACGCACCCCGGCGGAGCGACTGCTGGAGCAATATCACGGCGCATGGGGCGGCTCGGTGCTGCCGGCATTCAAGGAATGCGTGTTCTAACGGCGCGGATTTAAGCTGCCTTGGCGGTCGCGACGCAGTTGCGGCCGCTTTGCTTTGCGCGGTAGAGCGCTTTGTCGGCGAGGCTTATTAGATCTTCTGGGCTCATGCGGGAGCGCTCGCGAGAAGGTGAGCGGGTGACGCTGCCGATGCTGATCGTAAGGATGAAAGACGGCGGGTTCGCCTCATGGCGGACCCGCAT